>JBHHYW010000022.1:0-14350 GCA_046757745.1 Candidatus Scalindua sp. | reverse complement strand
CTGCCTTGGTACAAAATACCATCTGGAAGAGCCAGAGCATGATAGTTTGTACATCGTAACTGCCGCTGGCAAGGAAGAACCCGCTGTACCCGATAAATAAATTACCGGATTCCAGGCCGGGTGCAGCCCCGGAACCTCCAAACATAATGGCAAAACCAAGTACCCAAAACACAACGGCACCAATGGTGCCATCTGCGAAACAGTGCGCCATATAACCAAGCATGTTTTTGGCTTGTAAGAATCCGCCAAGCAATGCAAAACCTGCCTGCATTGAAAACACAAGGAATGCAGCAACAAGAGTCCATGTGAAGTTGATAGAATATCCAAGACGCTCAAGGCTGCCATCATCGCCATAATCCACTGTGCCACTTGGGTCGCCGGCAAACACAATCTTAGAACCAAAATAGATCAAACACGATACGCTTATAATGAAATATACAACGTTTAACCATTTTAACTTACTACCATACTTACTAAACAGCAGTCCCATATTTCCCCCTCCTTTTTAAAAAAGAAACCATATTCTCCCATCCTTTTATATATAAACCAGAAGACAACTTTTACTGTACTGATTTTATAATGGGTAGGCGCTTATGTTAATTAAGAAATATATACTATGTTACAAGAATCTATTTAATCGATTACACTTTGATAACTTCTCTACACTCGTCAAAAAACTATTTTATATTAAATTTGCTTTTTGATATGATACATTTTACTTACTCAAACAGACTACACGTGCACCATCAACATCACCTCCTTTCCAGAAACAGCACCACTATTAATCACAAATATATTTGTTTATCTATCTCATTCCATTGACGGAAATTCAGCGCTTATAATTTTTAATGCTTGCAACATAATAAGATATATTGTATTTACAGAAACAGGAAAAACAGGAATCAACATTATGTATAATATAAAGAACTATACATTTGGTTCATTCAAATCAGTCGCTGATATGCATAAGTCAAATTATGCAATCCTGGAAAACGAAAATTCATTAGGCGTAGAATCTTTAGGTATAAAGTACTGTCCACACATAAGCTTTGGAGATGAATTTTCCATTTTGCAACAATTAGACCATAAGCAGGTTCCAAAGGCTTATGATTATGGCCATGAGACAATGTTTAAGGACAATAAGGTTGTGTTAAAACAACACTTTATTGTACTCGACCATATGAGCAGTACAGATCTAGTTGGTTACTTCAAAGAAAAAACGGCTCAGGATTTCCAGGGTCAAATAGAAAATATTATTAAATGCTTTATAAGCGCTTGTGATCCCCTGGATTATTTACATTCAAAGGGCTTCATTCACTGTGATCTAAAACCCGGCCATCTGATGATGGATCCGGATACAAGCACAGTTTATTTAATCGATTATGAACTTGCAATAAGAAAATCAGGTGTTTTAAAAGGTATTAGTATGGATTACGCTTCTCCTGAACAACTTTCATTGCTGGAACAGTTGAGAAATACACCTGAAAATGTTCCTCTGGAAGCAATGGCATTCTTCTTATCGATAGATGGCAAGTCAGATATATATTCATTAGGCGCTATTCTTTATGAAATTCTAACCGGCCAAAAATGGAGCGAAACAAAACTTCCTCCAATAAATCTTAACAAATCGGTTCCTCGAAAACTGGAAGATATAGTAATGTCAACCTTGGAGGAAGACCCTGGTAACAGGATTTCCACGGCAAAGCAACTAAAACAATTGTTGGAAAACATTATATGAGGTAAAAAATGAAATTCTTGATTATTTCAGACATTCACAGCAACCTTGAAGCGCTGGCCTCTGTCTTTTCATGCCTTCATAATAATAACGAAAAAATAGATAGAGTACTGATACCCGGAGACATTGTAGGATACGGCGCTAACCCCAATGAATGCTGTGCTATCGTTAGATTTTTAAAGAGCGGTAAATCATCCTTGAAAAATGAAATTCATGCAATTATTCAAGGAATAGACATTGACGATACTGACAAAAAAAACATAACTGGCTACATTTTCTCTCTGGGCAAGAAGGCTGTAGTAGTAACAGGAAACCATGACAGAGAGGTAATCGGCCAACCCTCGCTTTGCAGCATCATGGCGGCCTCAGCAGGTGCCGCAGCAAGGTTGACAACCAAAGTCCTACATAAGGCCAACGCCCGTTTTCTTGAATCACTGTGGTTTAGAAAAAAGCTAAGGAAATTTGGTATCGAGCTGGTCCACAGTGCACCCGATTACCCACAGGGTTATTTATATATAAAGAACGCATCAACTCTAAAATATGAATTACTATATTCAAGCATAACCTTTTCCGGCCATACACACAGACCGGCGGCATATCTATATACAAAAGAAAAAAGAAACGTCTCTGCATCTATCTTTATCCCGGCAGACCAATTCGATAACAGGCTTATGCTGGTTGAAAGAGAATCAATGGAGAGGTTGGAAGTATTTGACGTCTCATTGAAGTCGGGCCAGCGCTACTACATAAACCCCGGTTCGGTCGGCCAGCCGCGAGACGGCACTCCCAAAGCCTCTTACATGATCTATGATACTCTCGCAAAACAAGTTTCCTTGAAGAAAGCAGCGTATAACACAGAGGCAGTAAAGAAAAAAGTCCTTAAAGCCGGACTCCCATTTGATCTGGCGGAACGCATAGTAAAAGGAATTTAATAAAGTTATAAAATGCGATTCTTAATCATTTCAGATATTCACAGCAATCTTGAAGCCCTGGCATCTGTTTTCCTGGATCTTCATAATAACAGCGAAGCCGTAGACAGGGTTTTGATTATAGGCGACATTGTCGGCTACGGAGTAAACCCCAATGAATGTTGTGCTATAGTCAGATTTTTAAAGAACGGTGAATCATTGTTAAAAAATGAGATACAAACAGGTATACAGAAAACCGATATAGATAATTCTGATAAAAAAAATATAATTGACTATATTTATTCTCTTGGCAAAAAGGCCGATGTAATAGCAGGCAACCATGACCAACGGATCATTGGCCAACTGAATACTGTAATGGCGGCAGCAGCAGGTATCTCTATAAACTGGACAAAGAAGGTTATCCATGAGGATAATGTTAGTTTTCTTAATTCTCTATGGCTTAAAAAAAAGCTATGGAGATTCGGTATTGAGCTGGTTCACAGTACTCCCGTTTGCCCTCAAGATTATGAATATGTCATGAATTCAAAATCTTTAAATTATAGCTTACTGCATTCAAAGATAACATTTGCCGGTCACACACATAAACCGGCGGCATATTTATATACAAAGCAAGAAAGTGACGTTTCTGCTTCTATTTTTATTCCAAAAGACCCACTTGATAAAAGGCTCATGTTGGCTGAAAGAGGATCGGCGGAGAGACTGGAATCATTCGACGTTTCCCTGACTTCCAGCCAACGTTATTACATAAATCCAGGTTCAGTTGGTCAGCCACGAGACGGTATCCCGATGGCCTCTTACATGATTTACGATACTTTAACAAAAAAGGTCTTTCTGGAGAAAGCAGAGTATAACACAGCGGCGGTAAAGACAAAAGTTCTTGAAGCCGCACTCCCATTTGATCTTGCTAATCGCATAGTAAGTGGGATTTAATTTTGTTATTGTTGTTTAGCAAAGCTAGTGCCAAACGCTGAAGTTACATAGCATGTTAATATTAACAAGACATGGAGTTATTCAGAGTAATTCACTAACTGGATATGCAGCCATTTGATTGTATATATTCAAGGTCTTATACCTGAATGGTTTGTGCTGATAGACTGGTAGTTTGTATAGCAATTATATTTTGTAAAATTTGTTTGCTACAAATTGTAATATGTTTATTATTAAGAAAATTGTTAATATGGCTTTAAGGTAACTGTCAGATATCAGCCAGAGGATTTTATTTGTTGGTTCTATAATGTTGGTCTAATAACCGCGTATATGAGAATTTATATATAATAAACTATGCAGATATATGGATTTATAAAAAAAGTTGATTTGAGCACCATTCTGTTAATATTGAGCTTCAGTATCCTTGCCTCGTTTCTCGCTTCAAATACCGTGTACGCTAAGACTGATGTCCTCTTCTCACCACGGGGGTCAATTAAAAAAACCATAATAAAAACGATTAGCTCTTCAGAAGAGACAATTGATGTTACAGTTTTTACCTTTACGTCAGGTGATATAGCAGAGGCGTTGTATAATGCTAAGGAGCGTGGAGTTAAGATAAGACTTGTAATCGACCAGAGGCAGGATAAAAGACGTTACCCGGTATTGGAATTTCTAAAAGAGGAAGGATTTGATATACAGTTTCTTAAAGGAGATATCGGGGGATCCATGAACAATACCTTTGCGATATTTGATGGTAAACTTCTTGTAACAGGATCATACAACTGGACAGAATACTCTGAGAAATTTAATTATGAAAATGCTATTTTTATTGACGATTCAGATGTCGTAGGAAAGTACAAAAAGGAGTTTGATTCGTTATATAATGAAGGTGTTGTACAGGGAGCAAGGAGGGAGGAGTGGCTGGAGTCCCATGTCGATGCGTCTGGAGCAACGGAGACGGTGTCAGCAGCAAGTGGTGAAGGAACTCTGTCTGGCCCGGGTAACGTACATAAAACAAAATATAAAGGAGATAAAGGTGCAATCCCTGATGATAAGGTTTCAACGCCTGTAGCAGTAACAGGTAGCAGGCACATCAAAAAACCTGAAGAAATACAAAAGGTTAAGTCTGTTGCCAAACCACAAAAGCAGTTTTCAAATATCACCTTTGATGAATTTAATAAAATATTTGGCAATAAAAGTAAATTTACAAAATTAGAGAAAAAGCGCTTGTGGGAGAAGGAATACAAAGGTAAATATGTAAGCTGGACAGGGAAAATCGGTTTTAAAGGAGGCGCAATCTATGACTGGAATAAAGTTGGTATAATACATAAAGGTAGTAAAGTAGACGTTAATCTGAAATTTGACTATTCAAAAAAGGATAAGGTATTGAATTTGAAAGTTGAGGATGTGGTAACCTATACTGGAAGATTAATTTCTCTAAGAGGTCTATTAACACCATATAGACTTGATGATGTTGATTTTTTTCAAGTAAGATGAGACTGCGAGGCTCTTACCATTTTCTTTCCCAGGTTGGAACTAAAGAACGATGATAATCAAACTCGTTCCAGACTATCCATCCTTTCCTCGGTCCCAACCATTACCCACTTATCGTTCCCAGGCTTCCGCATTGGAACGATAAGTGCTAAAAACTCCTGCTTTGAATAAATGATGATAACCTGTGATAAATGTAAATGTTACAATAAAAGCATGTAATATTTACATTGTTTTACACCTTGAATCATTTTACACTAAGCCTGTATTAAAAAACTGCAGTTGTTATAAGGTATAGGTAGATAAATACTTAATAGGACCTGCCTGGCCTAATCCTTCCCATTTTTAACATGCGGCATATCTATTGCGTGAGTTATATACTTTACACGAAAACCTGAAATATGTTGACAGCAAATTAGGAATTTCACTTTTATAACTTTAACATTTTGCAGGGAGGTGAAGATGAAGAAATTATTGATTTGTATCGCTATAATGCTTTTGTTTACAAATGCAGTTTTTGCCGGGAGTGAACCTGGCAAAGTTAAAGACAAAGGAGTTTCTGTTGAGAAGAATAAACAATCCGAAGAAAGTACTTTACGCCATTTTAAGAATGGAATGAATAGTAGCCTATTGAGCCTGGTGTATACTCCTATAAAGGTGAATATAGCGGTAATTGGAGGGGTAGTTGGGGGACTGGTGTATCCACTCAGCGGATTTAATGCCGAAGTATCGAAAAAGATATGGTCTTCTTCAATGGGTGGCACATATCTAATCACTGAAGACATTCTTACGGGGAAAGAAGAGGCGGAGTTATTTTTGAAGAAGAATAAAAAAACTAAAAAGTGAAGTGTTCAATTATTATTAAAAGTTATTATTACTGAAAATGCAAAAAATTCTTATCTGTGATGCCGACGAGTTATTTAGATTCAATTTAGGGAGTGTGCTTAAATCAAAGGGCTTTTACGTACAAGAAGCCTCCAGGCCAAGTGAAGCTGTAAAGTACGTCCTCAAGGAAAAATTTAATGCCATTGTCTTTAGTCTGCAACCGGAAGATATGAATGGTATCCAGATTCTTTCAGCAATTAAGGCGATAGATTACAAATTACCGGTTATTGTTGTTACTGACAGTGATGAGCCTTTATCTGCGGTTTCTTCTATTATCCACGAGTCTTTTAGATTGTTCCAAAAACCAGTAGATTGTAATGAGATTGAAGAGTCTATCCGTGAAGCAGTCAATGTGAAGGCAGATAATAAATGATATGTTTCTATTTTAGCAATGGAGAGAGATCAATTTGATATGGAGAAAAGAGAAAAGATAATTTTGGTAACCGGATCAACAGGTTTTCTCGGTAGCGCAATTACGCGGAGACTTCTAGTTTCCGGTTATAGACTGAGGTTGTTGGTAAGAAAAAGGGATAATCGCGCTTTGACAACATCATTTGGGTGGGAAAGTACGATAAAGGAACCTATTCTGGGAAATCAGGTTGACGAATACTTACCGGAACAAAGCAGTATGACTGACGATCGGACGGGTGCAGATGAATCGCTATATGATCTTTTTTTAAGCAATGTAGAATTATTCGAGGGAGATATAGCATCCAGGGATCTGGGATTAGAGGAAGAAGAGTACAACAAGTTATGTTATGAGGTAGATGAAGTCTTTCACTGTGCTGCAGCGACTCACTTTGAGAATCAGCGTGAGGGCGAGCTTGTGACCGTAAACGTCAAAGGGACGGAAAACATGCTGCAGTTTGTTAATTCTGGTAAGCAGAAGAGGTTTCATTATGTCAGTACAGCATATGTGGCAGGTAAACAAAATGATATTGTGTACGAAAATGAACTGGTAGGTGAAGAACCACTATTTAATAATGAGTATGAAAGGAGCAAATTCATTGCCGAGCAAGTTGTAGTTAAGTACGCAAAAAGTAATGAAATCCCTTATACGTTATACCGTCCGAGCATAATAGTAGGAGATTCGAATACGGGGGCTACCTGTAGATTTGACAATCTATATATTTTTGCAAAGGTTTTGTTCAATATTAAAAATAGCCTTACTAATCGCAAGAGTGAGAATCTAAATGATATCACCGTAAGAGTGCCAGGAGTTTCAAATGCCCTGATTAATCTGGTACCTATAGATTATGTTGCCGATGCCATAGTTGCAATATTAAAAGCGAAGGAGAGTATTAACAAAATCTTTCATATTACAAATCCAGAACCACCGGAACTCAGTGAATTAAGGGATTTGTTAATGCCTATTCTGGGAATTAAGGGAATAAATGTGAAGGTTGATGGGCAAATGGAACACAAACGTTTGAGTGCAATCGAGAGATTATTCCTTCGCCATACAAAGACTTATTACTCTTATCTGTTTAGTAGATTACGATTTGATTGCAGGAATACTCAGAGTGTATTAGAGAGTACTGGTATAATTTGCCCTGCAATTACAAGAGATTTTCTCAAGATATTAGTCGATTTTGCTATATCTCACAATTGGGGTGATGGAAAAAATACAGCATCACAGAAAGCTGAGATAGCTTGTTAGAGCTGGGATTATTTTATAAATTGAGCGATTTTATATTACATGCCATTGTAGTAGCCGCTGTCTTTAGCCTGCGTTTTTCAATATTTGATTCATTCACGTAAGTTACGCAACCTTAAGGTTGCGGCTACAAAATCGCTCAATACAGGTTACAACAATATTTGAAAAGAACGTATTAATTATGAACGAAAAAGCTTGCCAGACAATTGACACTAAACCAAAGGATACAGAAAAACGGCCTGAGATTACAAGTGAAACAACTCCTGTAGAATATTTTGAAGAGTTAATTTCTGCCAGAGTGAATTTGTGTCCATTGTCAAAGATTGAGAGTCTCGACACTGTCATCAGATTTGACATTGCCGGTGACAACGTTGGCAGTTGGACTATTGAAGTGGAAGGCGGACTACTAAAACGAGTTGTAAGAAATTACACTGATACCGGTTCACCATCTAGCGAGTCTGTGTTAAAACCCGCATCAACATTTCGAATGGACAGTGAAACTTTCATGTCTATTTTAAAAAGGGAAATTACGCCACAACAGGCTTTTTTTGAAAAAAAGGTTCAGATTCAAGGCGATATAATGATTGCCCTTAAGATGAACGTCCTTGTTAATTATTTATAGTGTCTAAAGTGACCTAAAGTTTAAATAAGTGCCTAAAGTGTGAAGTGAACTAAAGTGTCTAAAGTTGGGGCAAAATGAATATGTACTATTTAAAAATTAATGATACCCACCTTTTTCCTAACTTTAGGCCACTTTAGTCACTTCTTCTCATCTTTAGCTTACTTTTAACTTTTTATGAAGCTCAAAAAACATACTAAAGCTTGCCCTCATGAAAATAGGGAAAAGAAAGTAGGGTGGATTAAGGACGAAGGACGAATCCACCAATAATGGATAATGAATATTTTTAATCTGAAATATCGTATATTGTTTCTTGTCCTGATAGCACTTTTAACATGGTTCTTTGGATATTATGCAATCAAAGTAAAGACTGATAATTCCATTGAGGTATGGCTAAAGCAGGACGATCCGAAGCTCGATTATTATTTTGATTTCATAGATAAGTTTGGTGATGAAGAGTTTCTCATAATTGTAATTGACGGTAACGATCTTTTTGCCGGTAACGAGATCAGATTAATTAGCCATATCTCAAAGCGGCTTAAGGAGGTTGAAGGGGTTAGGGACGTAATATCTTTAGCAAGTGTTTACAAGGATAAGTTGTCGGCTCCATACTTTAAAGAGATTTTGAAGAGAAACAAGTCAGTGCCAGTTACTGAAGTCTTTAAAGAAGCGGTTTTAGATGATCCTATGTACGTCAACAATGTAATATCAAGTGACGGTGAAACTACTGCAATTATAGCTACTGTGGCCAAGGGGTCGACGGAATCAAGGATTAAACTGGCAAAGGAAACCAGAGAAATAATTATGATTGCAGGAATGGAAGAGAAAGATAATTCATCTCAACCTCTATTAATGGAGGGAATGGGGGATGCGAAAAGGTCTCCGAATGATTTCTTTCTGGCTGGCCCATCTATCGTGAATGCCGAACTTGATAGAATGTCACAAAAGGACATGAAGACTTTCACTCCGGTAATGTTTGTGGTAGCTCTTGTTATTCTTGTAATTTTATTCAGGAATCTTTCCGGTGTCCTAATCCCTGCTATAACAATCAGCATTAATATTATATGGGCTGTTGGTTTGTTTGTGATCTTTAATAATAAGATGAATATGGTTTCAGGGATGCTTATACCTCTTATCTTCATAATTTCTCTGGCAACTACTGTGCATATCCTTAACAGGTTTTATCAGGAAGTCAGGGTTTCCGGAGACAGGCGAAAGAGTGCACTGGAAACAGTCAAACATATATGTGTGCCTTGTTTCTTAACGTGCTTAACTACTTCGATAGGCTTTCTTTCATTGATGGTTAGCGACGTAACACCTGTTAAGATCACGGGGATTTTCATGGCAGCAGGAATTATGATGTCCTTCTTTGTGTGTATAACACTTGTTCCAGGCATCCTTTCTCTTCTTCCGGGATTAATGAGTTCTTCTGTAAACATTCAAGAAGATGATGGGGTAAGTAATAGAGAATTTCGCGGTATATATGGATTTATTGGCAAGTTTGTTAAGAAGAAAACTATATATGTCTTTGCTTTAAGTCTAATATTCGTCGGTTTTGCAATTTATGGAATCACAAAGACAAAAGCTGAATCAAACGTCTTCGAGTCATTTCCTGAAAGTAGTGAAATATCGAGATCAACTGCGCATATCGAGCAGAATCTGATGGGACTTCTTCCAATGGAGATTGTCATAAACGCAGTAAATGCCGAAGGTGTTTTTCAACCGGAAGTTCTCGCTAAGATGGAAAACTTACAGGATTATTTAAATGAAATACCGGAAGTAACAAAGAGCATGTCCGTAGTTGATTATGTAAGAAATCTTAACAAGTTACTGAGCAAAGATAAGCCAGACAATCAAATGATAACCAGAGATAAGGCAATTGATTATGTAAAGCTGGCTTCATTACATGGAGATAATATAGTTAAAAGCCTTTACACGGAGGATAATAACGAAGGGCGGGTTACGGTAAGAATGAAAAATGTTGGTTCTTCCAGATATCAGGAGATAGTAGAGAATATTGAAGGATTTATTAAGGCAAATTTTCCTTTAAGTATAGATTGTACGATTACAGGTATAGTGCCGCTCCTTATGGATATGCAGGGCTACTTGATTGAAAGCCAGATAAAGACGTTTACGCTTGCCTTTATCCTGATTTTCATATGTATCGCCTTATTATTGAAATCAGTAAGGATTGGCATGATGAGTATGATACCAAACCTCATCCCCATTGCTATTACACTGGGTGTTATGGGATATCTGGGCATAAACCTGGACGTTGCAACTATTATGATAGCGAGTGTAGCAATAGGCATATCGGTTGATGATACAATTCATTTTCTATATCGTTTTAAAAGTGAATTCAAAAAAGACGGTGATCATTACCTGGCAATACAGCGGACGCTCTCCGGTGTTGGCAGGGCATTAATTTTTACTACCGTTGTTGCAACATGTGGATTTCTTATTTTTTGTCTATCGAGCTTTAAGCCTATTCAATATTTTGGACTGCTGACCGGTATATCGATGATAAGCGCTTTGGCCGCAGACCTGTTTATATTACCTTCATGTATTTTGCTTTTTAAACCAAGATTTTAATAAAAGATCAAATCACCTTATGTAGGGGCGAACGGCCGTTCTCCCCTACAACATCCTTAAAAAATGTTAAATTTAAACAAAGATGATTCATTACAATTCCAG
Source organism: Candidatus Scalindua sp. (assembly GCA_046757745.1). GTDB lineage: Bacteria > Planctomycetota > Brocadiia > Brocadiales > Scalinduaceae > Scalindua. The sequence goes on along the minus strand of JBHHYW010000022.1, from coordinate 3,413 downwards.
AAAACTAAGTGGTTCGGCTTGGTGCCTGATGAGTGGTTGAGGGAAGTTATTTCAATACACTTTGATCCTCATCATGGTAGTCAATACTGGCTCGATAAAGAGGAAGAATTGGGGATTAATGCGATAGAAGAGATAAAGACCCTTGATGACCTGAAAATCCTCGGACCAATGTGCGAGGATGATTTAAGGAGATATCCAATTGAACATTTCATTCCTAAAGTATTTCTGGATCAAAAAAATGACTTTATTTTAGGTGAAACAGCAGGTACTACAGGCAGACCTAAGGTGACAGCTTACAGAAGAGATGAATTTCTTACAGCCTTTGTTGACTGGTTTGGTTATATGGCTGAAATGAGAGGATTTCCAACTGGAGGCAACTGGTTATGGATTGGGCCAAGTGGTCCACATATAATAGGCAAGGCAGTTGGCCCAGTTGCTAATAGAATGGGGAGCATGGATCCTTTTTCTATAGATTTTGATCCTAGGTGGGTAAAGAAGCTGCAGCCTGAATCAATCGGAAGCAAACGTTATCTGGAACATGTTCTGGAACAGGCTTTGGACATCATAAAGACACAGGAAATAGATGTCTTGTACACCACACCACCTGTTCTTGATGCATTAGCCTTGCGGATGAGCGCTGAAAAACGATTGGCAATCAAAGGGGTGCATTACGGTGGTATTTCAATAGGAAAGGATACATACAAGAAATTCAAGGAAAAATATTATCCTGAAGCAGTTCATATCTCCGGATACGGTAATACTCTTTTTGGCCTATGCCTGGAAGTGGAAGAGTCATCTGTATACGATCTGGATTACTTTCCGCTTGGGCCAAGAATGATAGTTCAGGTGGTATCAATGGATGATGGGAATAAGCCAGGTTATGAACGATTATCAAGGGTCGTAAACTATGAGGAAGAAGGACAGGTGGTATTTCACAGACTTGATGAAAGCTTTTTTATACCAAATATGTTTGAACGAGACAAAGCTGTCCGTATACCTCCAACTTCTACGGCAATAGAATATGGAATTACTCAGGATGGTGTAAGAAACCCTACACTACTGGAGAATAATGATAGGTTAGTTAAAACAGGATTGTATTAAGATAAATTATAATATTGAGGAATTGAGGTATTCAGAAATTAAGGAATTCCTAAATCCTTCAATTCCTGCCTGTCCGCCAGTTTGTTAGGCGGGAATTCTTAAATTTTAGTAGAAAGGTATTTATATGAAATTATCACAGACCAAAGTGGAATTACTCGCCCCTGCCGGTAAGTGGAATGTTTTAGAAGCGGTAGTAGGTGCAGGTGCGGATGCTGTTTACCTTGCGGGTAAACAGTTTAATATGCGTATGCATCGTTCAGATTTTAATTTTACTAACGGGCAATTGGCGCAAGCCGTGGAACATGCTCACGAGCGTAATGTAAAGATATATGTAACAGTAAACAATCTGATTAGCAATAATGAAATGGACGGACTTTATGATTATCTTAAATATCTTCAGGATATTGATATAGATGCTGTAATAGTACATGATCTGGGAGTTGTCAACCTTGTTAATGAAATGAAACTCACTATACCAATGCATGCCAGTACAATGATGAATGTGCATAGTGTAGAGATGGCAATGGAATTGAAAAATCTTGGTGTGTCAAGGATCATTACCTCTCGTGACATTACCCTTTCTCAGGTAAAAGAAATAGGAGAAAAATGTAATATTGAAACGGAATATTTTATTCATGGCGACATGTGCGTCAGTCAGAGCGGCCAGTGTCATTCAAGCGGAGTAATATTCGGCAAAAGTGCGAATCGTGGTGAATGTATGAAACCATGCAGATGGAAATACAGTATAGTGGAGAGTAAATCCGGAGAGGAGATTGGGGATTTGCCCAATGGTTACCTTCTTGCCATGAAGGACATGTGTATGTTTCAACATATACCGGAGTTAATTCAGGCCGGAGTAAGTTCCTTTAAGATAGAAGGAAGGATGAGGCATGAAGATTTTCTTAAACCAGTTATCGGATTATATCGTAAAGCAATTGATGATTATCTGGATTCACCATTTACGTATTGGCATAAGATAGAAGATTTTGAGAAATTATACAAAGATAGAGTCAGAGACTTTACCACTTCAATGGCGTTCTCACATGCAACGTCAAATGTATTTGATTATACAGGTAGTAGAGAACCTCTCTTCTTAAGCCGTGGAGCAGTTGAAAAGAATCTGACTCTCGAAGACCTGGATGGCAATCCATTTGTAACATCTAATGGTAATCTGAAAAGCAGAAAGTCTCTTGCTGTAAAAGTTTCTAATATAAATGCTGTAAAAAAAGCATTGAGTGCCGGCGCAGATTGCGTTTACCTGGGAGCGGAGGTGTCGCCTATCAGGGGAGAAGGTTGGACGAAAGATCTTTTGCATGAGGCAGTTAGTTTGGTACACGATAAAGGCAGAAAGATTGTATTTGGAACACCGCGAATATGCACATCCCGGGAATTATCAGAGATTGAATGGCTCTTTGAGGTGGCAGAGGGAATTGGAGTAGATGGTGTGCTTATTCACAACCTGGGTGCTTTACATTGTGCTAAACGTTTTGATCTGGACATAATCACCGATTTCTCATTTAATGTATTAAATACAGGTTCCATTAAAATGCTGGAGAAGTTAGGTGTAAAAAGGATAACCTCGTCTATTGAATCATCATTTTATGATCTTTATAAACTTGCAGGAGACTCAACCACCCCTGTCGAGTGTATAGTGCACGGTTCTCTTCCAAGTATGCTGCTTGAGCATTGTTTACCGGCGATGTTGGTTACCAAAACTAATGCTAAAAGTAGTTGCAGGTTGCCTTGTCGTTATATCAACTATGCACTTAAGGATGAGAAGGGGGAGATCAGGCCGATTGAAGTTGACCAGTATTGCAGGAATCATATTATGTTTGCTGCAGATTTATGTGTGCTGCCTTATCTTAATTCTTTCTTGATGACAGATGTTGAAGTTCTTAGAATTGAAGCACAGTATTATGAAGATGACCTGGTAGAAGCAGTCGTAAGTCTATATCGAAAACGTATGGATTTATTAATGGAAAACCCGGAAGTTTTCTATCCTTTGCCTGAATCGGAATGGAACAGCCTGGCAGAAAAAAGCCCAAGAGGTCTGAGCTTATGCGCTTATTCTCAGGATATTACACGCTCAAGAAGTACCCTGGAAGTTATGAAAACAGCAACACAGGTCAGTTAATACGAGGCATAAAAATGAAAATATGCAGGAAAGCCTTTATTTCTATAATTCTTTTCCTGACAATATGTTTAGTTGCATGTACTTCTAAGGCGGAGAACGGCAAATTTGAACAGGCAAAAAAATATCTTGATGATGGGATTCATACATATAACGAGCAATTATTGCATGATGCAAAAAA
>JBHHYW010000021.1:0-14391 GCA_046757745.1 Candidatus Scalindua sp. | reverse complement strand
TCAATTGACGGGTTGGAATTTCACCAACTGATATATGTACGCCTCATGGCGTACCAGATTTTCACAGATAAACGGCATCTATGTTTATCTTGTTAGTCCTGTCAAAAAAGAGTTTTTATTTTTGTCTGCTTCTGATTAGTTACTTTGATTTTGACATAAAGATAGTTTTCTGTTACCATTCCATTCCAAAATAACACTGCAACTAATTATGTATTACCTCCTTATGCATTCCAACGTTAAAGCGATTTAAGATGAAGGCCAATTTATAGTTTTGGAATCAGATTATGGTTAAAGTGAAGAAGATTATTGCCGGCTTTAAACATGCATTTGCAACTGAGGGTGTGAAGCTTGAAGATAGTGATACTGCCTTAATCAGAAAGCTGGCAGATTTTGTGGTCAAGAGAGATATGTCCGTGCCTGCTGTTATGTTTCTTGAATCTGTCCGACCGTTGAATTTTGTGGGCAGTCAGTCCATGGTCTTTTTTAAGCCTATCCTTTCACGTTTCTTTTCCAGAGACGAATATGACAGAATAGCCAACATTTTGGAAAAAAGGGAAGTAGTAGATCTGCTTATAAATGAAATTGAGAAAAAGTCCGATGCCAAAAGCTAAAGAACATAGCTGTGCAAGTTGATTAAAAAGAGAAACCACAGATTTCACAGATAACATAGATTTAACCAAAGAAGATGAAGCACAAAATGACTAACGATCTTAATGTAATTGTTGCTACAGATTGCGGCAGTACGACTACAAAGGCAATACTTATAGAGAAAAAGGGCAACGAATATCGCCAGACATTCAGAGGTGAAGCGCCGACAACCGTGGAGGCGCCTTTCGAAGACGTGACAAGAGGTGTGCTTAACGCCTTTGCCGAGCTTGAAGAGTTATCAGGCCGAAAGATACTGGATGGCGAGAAAATTATCACACCGGCTGTTGACGATACCGGTGTTGACATATACATATCAACCAGCAGTGCCGGCGGTGGGCTTCAAATGATGGTTGCCGGTGCAGTGAAAACAATGTCTGCGCAAAGCGCACAAAAGGCGGCACTCGGCGCAGGCGCAATAGTTATGGACGTCATTGCATCAAATGACAAACGCCTGCCTCATGAGAAGATCGAGAGAATAAGGGATCTGCGTCCGGATATGATACTGCTGTCTGGTGGCACGGACGGCGGTACTGTATCGCACGTTGTGGAGTTAGCAGAGTTCATAGGCGCCGCCAACCCCAGACCACGACTTGGTATGACGTTCCAATTACCTGTTATATACGCCGGTAATAAAGAAGCGCAAGACAGGGTTAGCGCTGCCTTAAAGGATAAGACTGCATTAAAGATAACAGACAATCTACGGCCTACGCTGGAGAGAGAAAATCTTGGCCCGGCAAGGCAGGAGATACAAAACCTGTTTTTAGAGCACGTAATGGCTCACGCACCCGGATACAAGAAATTAATGTCATGGACTGGTGTTCCCATAATGCCGACACCGGGCGCTGTCGGTGAAATGATGCAAGTGGCTGCAAAAAAAGAAGAGATTAATGTAGTCGGAGTGGACATTGGTGGTGCGACTACGGATGTGTTCTCGGTCTTTGATGGAGTCTTCAATCGTACTGTAAGCGCTAATCTGGGAATGAGCTATAGCATATCAAACGTTATCGCAGAAACCGGTATTGCGAACATTATGAAGTGGCTTACATTTGATATTGATGAATCAGATATCCGCAACAGAATAAAGAACAAGATGATTCGCCCTACGACTATACCTCAATTACTGGATGATCTGAAGCTGGAACATGCTATAGCAAGAGAGGCGTTAAGGCTGGCATTTGAACAGCATAAGGCGCTTGCAGTTGGCCTGAAGGGCATCCAGAAACAGAGGGATATATCAGAGACATTTGAGCGTATTGCAACAGAAGAAACTCTTATCGAAATGAACAAACTCGATCTTATTATCGGTAGTGGCGGAGTTTTGTCTCATGCACCCAGAAGGTCTCAGGCAATGATGATGATGATTGATGCATTCCAACCTCATGGTACAACCATGATCGCCGTAGACAGTATATTCATGATGCCGCACCTTGGGGTACTTTCAACGATTAACGAAACGGCGGCTACTGAGGTATTTGAAAAGGATTGTCTGATCTATCTCGGCCCTTGTATCTCTTTAACAAATACAGGAAAACATGGAAGCAAATGCCTTGACTACATAATCACATGTTCAGATGGCAATAAAATTGAAGATTCACTCTTACTTGGAGAGCTTAAGGTTTTTGACCTGAAAGAGGGAGAGAAAGCGGAAGTAGAGATAACACCGGCCAGGCAATTTGATGTGGGTGGAGGCAAAGGCAAGAAAATCGTCAAAGAGGTTACAGGCGGTGTGGTTGGCCTCGTTATTGATGCACGAGGCAGACCACTTGACTTTAAAGAAGGCAAAGGCAGGGAACCCCTGGCAGAAGTACTTTCAAAGTGGAATAAGGCATTTGATGCGTATCCTGACTAAAACTTTAGGCACTTTAAACTTTTTATGAACAATTTTAGTAATTATTGACATTCAATATGACACACGCATATACACCTGGCTTAAGGCTGTCGGAAAAAATACAGATAAGAAAAAGCAGAAACCTACCGCTTCCCGGTGATGTGATTGTAAAAAAAGATGATATCGTCAAATCGGGTGATATTGTGGCACGAACAAATCTGCCTGGAAAGGTTCATTCTGTTAATGTGGTTAACCGTCTTGCTATCTTGCCAGGCGATTTACACAAGAACATGTTAAAAAAGGAAGGCGAGAGTGTACAGAAAGATGAGCCGATAGCAGAAACCAGCCCATTTATTAAGATGTTCAAGTCTATTTGCCTCTCGCCCATAACCGGCAATATTGAAAGTATATCAGATATTACCGGACAGGTATTATTAAGAGAGCCTCCGAAACCTGTCCAGATAAGTGCATATATAGATGGCAGTGTTGTCGAGACTATAGAGAAAGAGGGTGTTGTAATTGAGACTTATGCCACCTTCATTCAAGGTATATTCGGCATAGGAGGTGAGACAACAGGCGAATTGCAGATTGTTGTAGATTCACCGGATGACATTGTAAAACCTGAAGATTTAAATGAAACTCACAAAGGTAAAATAATAGTCTGTGGTTCAATCATCTATTACGATACGATTAAGAAGGCATTGGAAGTTGGCGTAAAAGGAATTGTTGTTGGCGGAATTCGTGATAAAGATATCAACGAATTATTAGGCTACGATTTAGGGGTTGCAATTACAGGATCAGAAGATATTAATATAACACTGATTATTACTGAAGGTTTTGGCCAGATCAGAATGGCACAGAAAACATACGATATACTAAAACACAGAGAAGGCTCCATAGCATCTATAAATGGCGCAACCCAGATAAGGGCCGGTGTTGTCAGGCCGGAAATCATAATCCCTTATAATAAGGGTGAAATAAAAAAATCATCTGATACAATTGCCGGAGGCGAGGCTTCATCAAATGAGGAATCTGCTGGTATTTCGACAGGTGATTCAATCCGCATAATAAGAACTCCACATTTTGGAAAGATCGGCAAGGTAAAAGCCTTACCGAGTGAGTTGAGAACTATAGAAACAGAAGCAAAGGCCAGAGTGTTGGAAGTTGAATTCTCTGATGGACAGACTGCCGTTGTGCCAAGGGCAAATGTTGAGGCGATAGAGACATAAACAAATTACCAGACGCAAAGAACGCGAAGATAAACACAGATAATAATCATTTAAATATAAGGAGGTGCATTGTATGAAACTAAGAATAGTTATAGAGCCTGATGAGGATGTTTTCGTTGCTTATTGTCCGGAATTACCGGGATGTGTAACATATGGTGAAACAGAAGAAGTAGCTCGAGAGAATATAAAGGAAGCTCTTGAGCTATACTTAAAACCTTCGAAAGAGAAAGTACCAAAGGGTGCAAAGGTTATTGAGGTTTCTGTTTGATGGGCGAAAGGCAACCCAGAGTAACTGCCAATGAAATAATAAAAGTTTTAAAATCACTTGGTTTTGAGAAAATTGATCAAACGGGAAGCCATCAAAAGTGGAAACACCCTTTATCAGGCAAGCAAACAATTATACCTTATCACTCAGAGAAAATTATCAGGCCGAAAACATTTAAAAAAATACTTGAGGGTGCAGGTTTAACGGTTAATGATTTTATAAAGATTAGAATGAAAAAAAATAAAACGCGAAACTTGCAACCTGTAACCCGTAACCCGTAACTTTCAACTCATGCATAAAATATTTCTTACGTACATTTTGTCTATCTTATTACTGCCTTATATTTCTACTGCATTTGCAGCGGAAGTAGACATGCTCATCCCGCCTTCTGACTTCCAGGCCTTTGACACACCTGATGATGACGGCAAAAGCGTTTCTTTCAGATGGCCTTCTTCTCTCTCTGAATCTACAGAGGCTGAATACGTCGTATATGCGTCTACGCACAAGAATGGACCTTTTAATACAGAGGTACTACGCATAAACTCCAAGACAATGTATGAAGAAGGTTCTGATTCTAATTTCCATCATGTAGAAATCAAACCTGGAAAATTCTTCAACAAGGAACCTGATGCTACAGACGTCAGACCGAGTTACTTTTTCAAACTCGTTATGATGTCAAATCCTGGGAATGTAGCGGTTAAAGATATTGCTTCAGTTACTCCAAAGGGAAATTGGTTTAACTGGAAGAAGTTAAATAACTTTATAATTCTGATAGCCTTCTCAACGCTTGTTTTGTGGTTTATTGAACATGCAAAGAAGAATCCTAATCTCTATCTGAGAAAAATAAGCGGGCTGGATGCCATAGATGATGCACTGGGAAGAGCAACTGAAATGGGTAAGCCCGTATTATATGTGCATGGCCTGAATGGTATGGGAAGCATTTCTACAATTGCAGCCGTAAATATACTTGGAAGGATTGCTATAAGGGTTGCTGAATATGACACGACACTCAAGGTTTCAAACATCGATCCAATCGTTTTATCGGTAAGCCAGGAAGTTGTTAAGGAATCGTACCTGGAAGCCGGAAGACCTGATGCTTATGTGGAAGATAATGTATTTATGGCAGCCTCTGAACAATTTCCTTATGTTGCCGCAGTAAGCGGTATAATGATTCGTGAGAAGCCTGCTGCAAATTTTTTTATGGGATATTTCTATGCAGAATCTCTTATCCTTGCGGAAACCGGCGCCGCCACTGGCGCCATACAGATCGCGGCAACAGATTCTTATACACAGCTACCCTTCTTTATAACTACATGTGATTATACACTGATCGGCGAAGAACTATATGCCGCCAGTGCATATTTGTCCAGAGAGCCATTACTTCTGGGTAGTCTACGTGCTCAGGATATTGCCAAGGGGATAATAATAACCGCACTCGTAGTAGGTGCAGCACTTGCGACTGTAGGAATTGGTTTTATAAGCTTTATTTTTAAGGCAGGTTAATATCATTAAATATAATGAGGAAACTGGATGAACTTTTTTAAGAGAACTATACCGCTCATAATCGCATTTATAATGGGTGTTATGATGACATTTCAATATTACGTGCCTCATGAAGCATCTCAATCTCTATTGAAGGTTGTAAGCCGATGGGGAATTACAATTGCGGGATTCGCAGTATTCATTGGAGCGTACAGCTTATTCCACCTTCATTGGAATAAGATTAAGCGAAAAGTTCCCGGATGGGGCTACAGCAATTTTGTTTTCTTCGGTGCTGGAATAACTATTATATTTGGTTTGTATAACGGAGGTGAATTCTTCCTGCACGACAAGCAGGAAGGGACTATGTTTGACTGGATGTACTTCAATGTACAGGTTCCCGCCGGTGCGACAATGTTTTCCATACTTGCTTTCTTTATGGCTTCTGCTGCATACAGGACTTTTAGAGCAAGGACAACGGAAGCTACTATACTGCTGATAGCTGCCATTATCGTAATGCTTGGACGTGTACCTGTCGGCGCATTGATATGGGAATTTCTTCCCCCTATTGCTGACTGGATAATGTCTGTACCAAATATGGCGGCCAAAAGAGGTATCCTGATTGGTGTATCAATCGGTGCTATTGCGACTTCACTAAGGATAATCTTTGGAATTGAAAGGGCATATCTTGGAGGTGGTGATTAATGGAAAGATTGCTCAGGGTAGACAGGAGGATCCTCTTTGCTTTTGTTGCAGCTGCAGTAACTATTCCCCTGCTTATTAAATTTGATTTACCTGTACCGGCAACCAGAGAAGTCAGGGGAATATATGACAAGATCGATTCTCTCTCTGAAGGATCACACGTTCTTATAGCTTTTGATTACGACCCTGCATCAAAAGAGGAACTCCAGCCTATGGCAGTAGCGCTTTTACATCACTGTTTCAAAAATAATATCAATGTAATTGGAATGACGCTAAATCCCGGAGGTACCGGTCTGGCAGATAGTGCGATAACCGAAGTAGGAAATCAATATGACAGAAAATATAAGGAGGATTACGTCTTCCTTGGATATAAGACCGGCGTAGAGTTAGTCATGATAAACATGGGTGAAAATATCTATTCAGCCTTTCCAAAAGACTTTAAGGGTAATGCAACTATAGATATGCCGGTGCTCAAGGGTGTTCAATCATTGCAGGACTTTGATTTTGTAGTAGACCTGGCATCCGGTTCGAGCATTGAGGCATGGATAGCATTTGGAAAGGAAAAATATAACTTTGATCTTGGCGCCGGTTGTACCGCCGTAATAGGCCCTGATATGTATCCTTTTTTACAATCTAAACAAATAGATGGATTGATGAGTGGTTTAAAAGGTGCTGCAGAATATGAAACTCTCATAAGCCGGAAATCATCTGCTGTTGCAGGCATGTCTCCTCAGAGTGTAGTACATGTACTTGTTGTTTTATTTGTAATATTCGGAAATACATTATACTTTATGTCCGGACGAAAGAAATAAAAGATGGATAAAAAAACAGATGTGTCAATCCTGACATGGATACTGATTGCGTTTTGTATCATAAATATATTCTTCCTGGTAACAGGAAAGTTGGGTTTTGACGCAAAGGGATTGGGTATAATTACGGCGGTTGCACTTACACTTGCCATGTACAGTTTTCTCTATAAAGATAACCCCGTATTTAAAATCGCCGAAAACCTGTTTGTGGGAGTGGCCATGGGATATTGGATTATTATCACATGGTTTAATATTCTCAAGCCTGATGTCTTTGAACAGTTAATAGTTCCGTTGTTTAAAGACACTGGCAATGCTCCTCAGTATATTGTCATTATCCCCACTTTACTAGGTATTTTTATGCTTTTGAGATTTTCAAATAAACTATCATGGCTCAGCAGATGGTCATTCGCATTTGTTGTTGGACTGGGTGCAGGCATAACTATACCAAATTTCATACATGCCTTCATCTTGAAACAGCTCACGTTTGATTCACTGATTGCGGCAAGTCTTCCTGATAGTATAAACAATTTCCTGATACTATTAGGGGTAGTATCAGTGTTAATCTATTTCTTCTTTTCTCTGGAACATAAGGGCGTCATAGGAGGAGTATCAAAGATAGGTGTGTGGTTCCTGATGATAGCCTTCGGCGCTTCTTTTGGGTTCACTGTGATGGCCAGGATGTCACTCCTGATAGGACGAATACAGTTCATGATAAGAGATTGGCTTGGGATAATACAGTAGAAGGCATGAGAATTGAATATTTATTAGTGTATATTGTATATTGAAAATAAAAAGACATTGGACGCTGATTTTCGCAGATTAATACCTTTTTCGGCTTTTCAATAGTCCCTTTTGAGATTTGTCATTTGGATCTGTTTTGACTTAAATCGTCATTCGTAAATCCCCTTAGCTCACTTCTTCATCTTCAGCCCGGCCAGTACACCCAGTCTCAGCAGAGGCAGCATTATCTCATGGTGGCCTGTGATTGAGTATCCATGTGTGGTTGGACGTTTTACTACATTTGTTTGAGGGCGGTAATGTTGAATCATATCCATATTTGCCGTTGTGAAATCCTTAACTTTTCTGCCGAGATTACGTACAACGGTAATTGCCTTTAAAAAGACCTCCGGCATTATGACGGCAGAACCAACATTGAGCCATACCCCACCCTCAAGTTCAGAGACTACCGAGCACAGTATCTTAAAATCGACATGGCTTGATTCTCCCATATCACTCCCTGATACACCGGGGTGCATATGAATTATGTCTGTACCTATCGCAACATGGACTGTCACGGGTATATTCAGCCGGGCGCCGACGGCCAGGATGCTGTGTTGCTTATACTTATTCCTGTCCTTTATTATTTTGTTCCCGAGCGACCTGCCCAATCCACACTCAGGCACTGATGCAGCAGCTTGAATGGCCTCCGCAGTTTCCTTCGCCATGCCAAAAGTTCCATCCTTGAGGCTGTGTGATACATCTTCAGAGGTTTCCCCTATCATTGATATTTCATAATCATGTATAGCGCCGGAACCGTTCATTGCAATGGCAGTGACAATACCGTGTTTCATCAAATCTATTACAATTGGTGAAAGACCGCATTTTATTACGTGAGCTCCTAATGCCAAAACTACCTGGCGCTTCTTATTGTGTGCCTTGACTATACTATCGATTACGTTTCTCAGATCATTGGCCGCCAGCATCTTTGGCAGGGAATCAATAAACTTATTAAAGTCTCTGTACTGAATAGCTTTGCCGAACTGATCTATTTTAACAAGATTCTTTCTCTTTTTTATTGAGTACGTTTTTATCTTTTCCAGGTTTATTGGTTTATGTTCCTTCTTTTTCTTCAAGTTTATAGTCTCCAGAATCAAATGCTAATAATCGTTCTAAGTTTAAGATTTTAGATTGTACAATATTATAGTATCTAATTTAATATTTCTGTCTTTAGGTTTTGTTAGATTTACCAAGATTGCAATCATAACACAATGTTTGTAGGTTCTCTAATACAGATTCTCCTTCTTCCTTAGACCATGGTATAATATGATCAATGTGTAGTTGTACTCCTGCAGTGACAGCAGGAGTACTACCACAACTGACACAGCGAAAATTATCACGCTTTAGCACGTCATATCTAAGAGAGAGTCCGATACTTCTATTGGTTCCTTTTCTTTTATGGACACATAAATTGTTTTCATTTCCTCCGAGTATTTCTCAGCACCCGAGATAAGTTCTTCATCAGTATAGGCATGATATCTTTTAATCTTATAATCGGTCATTTTTATCCAATAGGTAAAACCATGTTTCGTATTCAAGTCTATTCTACACTGAAAGACAGGCATTCGTTGCTTCATAGATATTTTGTAATAAATCCTCCCATGTATCACCTTGGGTAACACAGCCAGGTATGGAAGGCACCTCCGCCCAAAACCCCCCCTTCCGCTTTGTGAACGACAACCTTAAGCTTCATAAGAATAACCTCCTGATATTGGATTTAATTTATAGATTTCTCTTTGTGAATAAATGTACAGAATTATGTAGATCAAGATTTGAAAACTCTATCTATAGCCTCTTTATACAACTTAATTCCCTTTGTTATCTGCATTTCGATTTTCAGTGATAGAATGTTGAAATCCTTTATATCCATTTTCCTTATTTTTACAATATCTTTTTGTGTAACCACAATTGCATCAGCTCCGAGTGATCTTGCTTCAGAAACAACGTAGCCTATTTCTCCCCTGTTGTAGTTATGATGATCACGAAACTTTCTGTGCTTTATCAGATCGGCTCCCAGTCCTTTTAAAGTATAAGTAAAAGACTCAGGGTTCCCGATAGCTGAGAGGCCGTAAATCCTTTTACCCTTTAACCACTCAGGTCCCCGGATTGAACCATCCGTTATGCTCTCAATATGCACCGGCCTGTGGATAGATTCACAAACAGGAGCATCATTATTTACATAGTTTAATTTTGTGTATATTGATTTTATAGTCAGTTCTTTGGAATGATTACAGTGAGATATTATAAACAGGTCTGCACGTCCAAGGTTTTTAAGCGGTTCCCTGAGACTTCCTCTGGGTATCAGGTTCTCTCCTCCAAACGGGTTAAGCGAGTCTATCACTACAATGTCCAGATCACGCTTTAATTTGAGGTGTTGGAATCCATCATCAAGTAACAGGCAATCCACGCCATATTCTCTAATTGCTTTTTCTCCGTTTGATACCCTGTCCTTACCGGCTAAAACAGGCACATTCTGAACATTTTCCCTTAAGATGAGACATTCATCATTAATATTGATATTGTTTCCTTGTAATGGATTGTAGCCTCCATAACCTCTACTTATAATTGCAACCTTCTTATTCTTTTCAAGAAGATATCTTGCCGTGTATTCTACAAGAGGCGTCTTGCCTGTACCCCCTGTGGTTATGTTCCCGACACTAATTACTTTTACGGGCAGTCTTATGCTATTAACTACGCCGCTTTTATAAAGGATATTTCTTGTCTTCAGTACTGCTGAATAAGGATACGTAAGTGTAGAAAGAGTAGATTTGACTAAGGCTGCAATAAAACCTCTTTGCTGCCCGTAAAGGATTGATAAATAATATTCCTTTAACATTAGAATGATAAGCAGAAAGCTTGGGTGACATGGACAAACTCGTTTGTCCGTGCAAATTAATTGATTTTATTCCAGAGGAACTGACCAGTAAGCATTGTCCAGAAATTGTTTCCAGGATTGATATTTGATTGAACCCAGCTTTAACTGTATAATGGGGCAACGCTTGGGTTGAACCGGCTTGCGAATCAGCTTCATTCCGGCTTCTACAGGTCTACGGCCACCCTTGTGTTTATTACAATCAGTACAGGCACAGACAATGTTTTTCCATGTACTTTTCCCACCTTGAGTCCTTGGCACAACGTGATCCAGGCTTAATTCGGATGTAGGGAATCTTTTGCCGCAGTACTGACATATATTCTTATCTCTGGCAAATATATTCTTTCTATTAAACTTAACTCTTGCTTTAGCCAGCTTATCATATACTACTAACCTGATAATCTTTGGTACTCTGATTTCTAGTGAAAATGTCCTGATACTTTCATATTGGTTCTCATCCGGCAATCCGCATTCTGCCTTGAATGCAGAAACATCAACCCAGCTTGAAAAATCATAAGAATTGTACTGGCCATTGTCTATTGAAACAACTTCAGCTCTCTCTTTGAACAGCATCGCAAATGCTCTCTTTGCATTTACTATATGAACTGCCGCATAGAACTTATTCAGAACTAAAACACTGGATTCCAACGCCCTGACATTCTGCATAAAGGTCCCCCAACCTGGCCGAGCCAGAACCAAAAGGGATAAATTTCTGATGTGTTCTGGCTCGGTCAGGTTGTCAAATGAAAACCTGCGGTTTTCAAACTTTCCCTTAAGTAAAAAGAATAGCTAAATTATAAAACTGTTAGAAATGCTTCTTTTCAACAAATCTTTTTTACGTAGCAAAAAGCGTATAAATTAGCGACTGGAAGGAGCTAATTTATGTAATACTCTCTGCGATAAGGTCTCCCACCTCAGTGGTTGAATAACCCATCTTACCGGCATTTACTCCCTTAAGTTTACTCCCTATAACCTTTATTACGGCATCTTCAATAGATTTGGCAGCTTCTTCTTCACCTAACTGATCAAGTAGCATTGCACATGCAAGTATAGCAGCAACCGGATTAATGACATTCTTCCCCGTATACTTAGGAGCGGAACCTCCTATAGGCTCAAACATGGAAACTCCTTCTGGATTAAGATTACCACCTGCAGCAATGCCCATTCCACCCTGAATCATAGCGCCAAGATCAGTAATAATATCGCCAAACATATTACACGTCACAATGATATCAAACCACTCTGGGTTCTTTACCATCCACATACAGGTGGCGTCAACATGGGCATATTCACGTGTTATATCACTATACTCCTCGCCTACCTCATTAAACACCCGCCACCACAGATCATGCGCATAAGTCAGGACATTAGTCTTTGCACAAAGTAACAGCTTTTTCATTTTGCCTTTTTTCCTTGTGTATTCAAACGCATAACGGATACAGCGCTCTACCCCCTGCCTCGTATTAATCATCTCCTGTGTCGCAACTTCTTCTGGAGTACCCTTCTTTAAGAAACCTCCTATCCCTGCGTAAAGCCCCTCATTATTTTCACGCACAACTACAAAATCAATATCGTCTGATCCCTTATCCTTAAGGGGACAATCAACTCCCGGATACAATTTTACAGGACGTAAATTAATGTACTGCTGTAAATCAAACCTCAATCTCAATAGAAGCCCCTTTTCAAGGATACCGGGCTGAACTTCAGGGTGACCAATCGCACCAAGAAATATCACATTACATTGTTTAAGCTCCTCAATTACAGAATCAGGCACTACTTCACCAGTTTTTAAATACCTGTCACCACCAAGATCATATTCAATTATCTCATACTTGAAACCCTTCTTCTGGCTTACTGCCTCAAGTACCTTTAATCCTTCCCGAACTACTTCAGGCCCTGTCCCATCACCGGGGATCGTCGCTATTTTATACATGTTATAATCTTTTTCCTTATAGTGTGTGTAAAAAAAATCTATTTGATGGGGAGATAGTAACAGTTATTGTTATTTATTTAAAGGGAAAAATTTTTGCACGTCAGCAATCTCCCTCTCCAGTCTGAGGTGCAAAGTGAGCTAACCTGTAACCTTTTCCCAGGGCTATCGATCCCTTTATAATTTTTATTATGAATTCCCTTGCAATTGTGATTGAGCTAATCATGTCGTTTCCTTTTGCCAGTTCGGTGGCTATGGCTGCAGAATACATACATCCTGTGCCGTGAACATTTCCGGTATTTATGCGCTCATCCCTGAAATCTTGAAAGGATTTCCCATCATAGAAAATATCAACAACCTCTGCATCCGAAGCATCACCACTGCCATCTCTTTGAATCATGATATGTCCGCCCTTTATCAATACATTCTCAGCCCCCTGTTCATGTATTGCTCTGGCTGCATCTTTAATATCAGAGAGATTATTGATCTTATGATCTGTAAGGGCTTCTGCTTCCGGGATATTTGGTGTTACCAGACATGATAAGGGAATCAAGTCAGAGCGGAATTTATTAACGCCTTCCAGGGATAAAAGCCTTTCGCCTTTGTGAGACTTGATTACCGGATCAACTACTATCTTTTTAAGTTTATGCATTTTGGCCATTTCGCATACCATCTCAACAACCTCCTTGACCACAAGCATGCCTGTCTTCACCGCATCAGTTCCTATATCTGCAACAACCGTATCGATCTGCTGGCCCACAATTGAAGCCGGAACAGCCAAAACCGAACTTACTCCGAGGGTGTTCTGTACAGTAATGGCTGTAACTGCACATGTACCGTAGGCGCCAAGTTCATTTATGGTCTTTAGATCAGCCTGCACACCTGCACCGCAACACGAATCCGAACCTGCTATAGTTAAAACTTTATACATCATTTAATTAATTACCTTAATAAAGATATTTTGAGGAATTTCGGCAAGAAATTTAAGAATTAAGGCATTGGGGAATTCAGGAATTCCTTAATCCTTCAATTCCTCAATATTATAATTCCGATTTGTCCGGGTTAGTATGTATTCTACTGTTTTCTAAAAAGAATGATTAGTGGTATCATTAGTAAGCTACATTATACATTTAACTTGTAATCTATTGTGACTTTTTGTAAAATTCACGATAAGTATAAAATTTAAATATATCACAAGCAAAGGAAATATTTTATGGTAAATTTAAACCTATCTAATTTAAATACACAGGTAAAGGATAGGATGGAACCGTTCTTTAATGAAATACTTCCCTCTTTTGAGAGTCAAATCAATTCCATATACATAATTGGTAGTGCCGTAACGAGTGACTTTGACTTAAAGGCATCTGACGTCGACTCACTTATAGTGCTAAAAGAGAAGAACCTTGATATCTTTGATTTCATAGCGCCAATCGGCAAAAAATACGGCAAAAGAAAAATCAGGGCTCCAATAATAATAACTAATGATTACATACGGTCTTCACTTGAAGTATTCCCCATTCAATTTCTAAATATGCAAACTATTAATGAACTCGTTTATGGTGACGATGTTCTTAGCGGTATCAAGATTGAAAAATCAGATCTACGACTTGTATGTGAAAGAGAATTAAAGGGTTGGATCCAGAATCTAGGCCAGGCATACATAAAATCCCTTGGCGATGACCGTATAATAAGAGAACTGTTTGTCAGCTTCCTCTCTGCATATATTCCTATATTCAGGGCTATCCTTTTCCTATATGACAGAGAATTACCAAAGGAAAGAAATGCTGTACTGGATGTGTGTGAAGGTGTTTTGAATATAAAAATGAGCGTCTTTAGGGAATTAGTAACGATT
>JBHHYW010000020.1:0-14577 GCA_046757745.1 Candidatus Scalindua sp. | reverse complement strand
TCGCAACAAACTGCCTGACGCTGATAACAAACCGAAGAAATCAATGCTTGGCTTTATTCAGCTATTTATTGACCGCTTACGCAATCGCTATGAAAGCAGCCTGATCACGGCTCTGAAATACAAATGGTATGTATTGAGCGCAACGGCAGGTGTTTTTCTGTTTTCATTATTTGTGATGAAGTACCAATCAGGCTATGAATTGTTTCCCCAATCAGATGTAGGGCAAATGGAGATACAGGTGCGTATGGAATCTGGAACACCTTTAAAAACAGCGGAAAAAACCATTACAGCAATGGAGCAAGTGATACGCGAAGAATTAGG
Organism: Candidatus Scalindua sp.; assembly: GCA_046757745.1. GTDB lineage: Bacteria > Planctomycetota > Brocadiia > Brocadiales > Scalinduaceae > Scalindua. Next base: position 14,256 of record JBHHYW010000020.1, on the reverse strand, counting down.
CAGCGACCTGAAACAGATCATTTCCAATATAGGTATATTCTACGACCTGCCTGCTGCTTATACCCCTAATTCCGGTACACAGGATGCGTTTATAGGTGTGCAGTTAACGGAAAAACATGCCGTCAGCACATTCGACTATGCTTCACATTTGAGAAAAAAGCTAAAGGACGGCTTTCCGGGTATAGAGTTCAGTTTTAATACAGGCGGATTGATTACGGCGGCGCTCAATGAAGGAAAACCTGCCCCGGTGGATGTCCAGATTATTGGTAACGACCTGAAAGCGCTAAGGCAAATCGCCGAACGGTTGAAGGATGTCATTTCTTCCATTCCGGCAACAAGGGATGTGAGAATCTTACAGCGGATTGACCAACCTACCAAGGACATTGATATTGACCGTATCAAGGCTGCGGAATTAGGAGTAGAGCCGGTGGATGCCATCAAAAACATTGTGTCTGCATTAAACTCTTCGGCTACATTTGATAAGGCTTTCTGGATAGATGAGCGAAACGGAAATCACTACTACGTGGGAGTTACTTATCCTGAACACCTGATTAATGATGAGCATGTGCTTAAAAATGTGAATATTTCCAGCCAGACACATGACAAGCCGATTCCTTTTCGTAATTTCTCCAAGATCAGCGAATCAACAAACCCCGTGGAGATTAATCACTATAACCTCCAACGGGTGTTTAATGTGTATACTAATATAGAAGGGGCTGATATAGGATCTGTTTCGGATGAAATGCAAAAACGCATCAATGCAATGGAATTTCCTAAGGGTTACAAAGTGACTTTCAGCGGTGAGATTGCTACAATGAAAACTTCCTTTGGTGATCTGGGACTTGGTTTGGCGCTGGCAGTGATACTGGCATACCTGATTATTATGCCTCTGTTCCGTTCTTTCAGGCAGCCGTTAATTATCATCATCGCATTTCCACTTGGGATTATAGGTGTGGCCTTGCTGATGTGGGTAACGGGCACCAACCTGAATATCCAGTCGCTTATGGGGATTATTATGATGGTTGGGATTGCAGTTTCTTACGGGAACATCCTGATAGACAGAATTAATAGCCTGATTAAGGAAGGGAAAGCCCAGAGGGAAGCCATTGTGAGTGGGGCAACCGACAGGTTCCGTCCTGTTTTAATGACAGCCGGAACAACCATTTTCGGATTACTTCCAACTGCTTTGGCAAGAAGCGCAGGAACAGAGGCCAATGTGCCATTGGCAGTAGCTGTGATTGGAGGAACTTTTATGGCCACACTGCTGACTCTTTACATTATTCCGATCATGTATTCACTCATTGCTAAAACAAATAGCCCTACGAATTACGAATATTTGTAATTCGTAGGGCTAATAAAATGAAAATGATAAAACATAAGTCTATAGTGGTTGGCCTGTTGGCCGCTTCGCTTTTCATGTCTTCCTGTAGTAGAGGACAACAAGACGGTAGCGGTCCAACAGCAGATGGGGTATCCGAAAACAACAAAATTCAATCTGTTGAAGTAGTAAAACCACAACGACGTTCATTCATTGCGAAGGTGTTGATTACCGGCACTGCGCGACCTAACCAGAAGGTGACACTTTATGCAATGGAAAGCGGGTATGTACAAACCATATTTATGGATATTGGCGATATGGTCAGCAAAGGAGAAGTGGTTGCAGTACTGGCCAACCCGGAATTGGTAAGACAATATGAGCAGAAGAAAGCCCAACTGAAAGCCAAACAATCCATTTATGAGCGCCTGGAATCTATTCATGAAAAAACGCCTGCCATTACTCCGTTACAATTGGTAGAGGATGCCGAAGCAGAGTATTTTTCTGTAAACGCCAGCTTAAATGCTATAAAAGACAGGATAAATTTCTTGTCTGTGAAAGCGCCTTTTACCGGAAAGATCACGAAAAGACTTGTGGATCATGGGGCATTGGTACAAAGCGGTTTGACCGAGGACAATCCGCAAGGTATTGTTGAATTGCAGGAGCTCAGTCCCATTCGGTTAACGGTTCCCCTGCCTGAATCGGATATAACAGCCATTGAAAAGGGCATGGATGTAACGGTTACCTTCCCTGAGCTTCCCGGTGAATCATTCCAGGCTAAAGTCAGCAGGACAGCAGGAGCATTAGATCCTGCATCCAAAACCATGCAGGTGGAAATTGACATTGACAATCCCAATGGATTTATCAAGCCCGGTATGTATGCCAAAGCTCTTATGCAGATCAGCAGACGGGAAAGTGTTCTTTCCCTTCCCGTAACCGCGCAATGGATATTTCAGAACCAGCCTTTTGTATTGATAGTAAAGGATGACAAGGTGGAGCGTGTGCCGTTGCGGAAAGGCTTGTCAAACAAAGACTATTTTGAAGCGCTGAACCCTGAAATCACTGAGAGTTCACTGGTGATTGTTCAGGGAAAAGGATTGGTGCAACCCGGCCAGATTGTTAAACCTGTTTTAAAAATAAAATGAACATAAAAGTTCCAAGTGAAAAGTGCCTAAATAACCGTTTAAACTGTTTAATCGGTTCAAACGGTTCAAACTGCGTCTGTTCCCTAACTTTAGTCACTTTAGCTCACTTCAACCTTTAGACACTTTCAACTTTTCAAGTCTTTGCAGGGGGGAGCCATAAAATGAGACAATATATCAATAAAACTATAATACTGGCGGTTATCCTGCTTGCCGGATTTTCGGGTTTGGCAAAAGCACAGGATAAAACGCAAGCGGTCAACCTGGAAACCGTCATGAAATTAGGCGGAGCCAATAACCTGACCATACAGGAGTATAAGCAACGGCAGAAACTCGCATTAGCCAACCTTGCCAAAGCAAATGAGTGGTGGCTGCCGGATATTTTTGCAGGCGCAACCATTCATCAGTTGTGGGGAAATGCCATGAACACTGATGGCAGAATTTTTACCAATCTCGATCGTCAGAGTTTCTGGGGAGGTACCGGTTTAAACGCTACCTGGGATTTTGGTGATGGAATTTTCAAAGCCAAAGCTGCCGAACTAAAAGCCAGGTCTTCGGTGTACCGGACACAGGCAGAAAAAAATAAGGCCCTGCTGCATATCATAGGGACCTACTATGATTTTCTGGCAGCACAGCTTAATTACAAAGCCTATGAGCAACTGGCAGCAGAAGCGGATGACCTTGCCAGCCAGATTGCAACTCAGGTAGAGGCGGGATTGCGTTTTGAATCGGAACGATTATTGGCAAAAAGCAATTCCAATCACATGAGAGTGGAAATGCTGAATGCCAGAATTCAATACTATAATATGTCTGCAAAGTTGGTAAAATTGTTGAATCTGGACCCTGTCATGAAGTTGGTTGGAACAGAAATAGTTTTAACTCCTCTGGAATTGACATCAACTCAGAGCATGGAGGGTTCCTTCGATTCGGCATATCAAAGCAGGCCGGAGTTGAAAAGCATGGAGCTGATGCTTCAAGCGTTATATGCGGAGAAAAAAACAACTACAACTGGCCTATTGCTGCCTGAGTTGTCAGTTAATACTAAAGGTTCTTATTTCGGTGATGTATTCAATCCTCTCGATCCGACCGCCGAAATCAATGGAGCGCTTCTCTGGAAAATTCCCCTGGGAAGATTGACATACGGCGGGGAATTAAAGCAGTACAATGCCAGGATTGCTTTACAGAAAATTCAAATGAAACAAACCATAGCACAGGTGAATGAAGAAGTGATCAGTGCAAGAAAACAGATCCTGGCCGCCAGGGAGCAAACAGAGGTTGCGCTGGAAGGAAGCCAACTGGGAGAACAAGCCCTAAAGCAAAGCATAGAGAGGCAACAGTTCGGAACAGTTCGTCCCTTTGAAATCTTACAAGTTATGGAAATCTATATCAAATCAAGGTTAGATCACCTGAAGGCGGTCTCAACCTATAACAAGGCGCAATACAAACTGCTTGTAGCAATGGGGAATGATTTGTAACCCGCTACAACGAAGTTAGGCTTAAAATGGGCGTGGGCACAACAAACCAGATAAATGGAGTCATTGAATATGCAAATTTGCCTACCTTAATTTCCCCATTCCCATTTACATGAGGACAAACTTTGGGAAGTTTTTTGAGTCTCATAAAAAGTTAAAAGTTCTTGCTATCTTAATAAGTTAACCAAACTTCAAGTATTTACTAGAAATTTATTTTCTATCTTCTTCCATTATTTTAATATTTTCGAAGTATTTTCTATAATAGCCTCTATCTCTTGTTAATAGACGATTGCTTTGTTTGGCAGCAAATGTGCCTATCAAGAAATCAGAAATAATCCTTATCTCTCTTACCACCGGTTTCTCTGTACATCTTCCATTTCCGGCCGGCATAAAATGATGATTCTTCACTGATACTTAAAAATTTGATATTAAGAGACTTTAAGACATCATCCAAATCTTTTTTGACTTTAAACTGAGGGCTTAATTCTGAGTAAATAATCTCATTAATCACTAAAGCCCCGGAATCATAGGCCCTTTTTAAAAGATTTTCAGAAGATTTTAGAATAAGCAAGGACATGCTCCTCTCTTTCGTGAGGATTCCAGTATTGGATTCCTCTCGAAAGAGAGGCCTGCCGTTGGGCAGGGGAAAACGAGTTCTACAATATAATTGCCTAAAATATTGACCTTTTGTTTAAAAAAACAACAAAAACTGCTGCAATGATTATTCTTATTCATAGCTAATTTAGTTACCGGTATTCCATTTTAAATTTAACACCTCTCAAAAATCAATTCGTAAACAGGATTGTCTATTGATTGACATAAAATATGCAAATACCCTTCTGTATAAATAAACCTATAAACACTTGCAAAACAAGTGCTTATAAGCAGAAACCTTCCTTATAAATCATTCAAGTGGTTTTTCGTTCAATTAATAGGACATAAGACATTCAAAAGTTTACCTGGTACCTGGGCATAGTAAAAAATGTCCATTTATTAAACATCCCCGGCATTAGAAGTTGGCAACTGTTTTGCGATACTATTAAATATAATATGCCTATTCACTTGACTGAACCGATTAAATCGTAAGCACTTGAAATATATCAGTTAAGGTGTTTTGGGCCGATTGCCCAGTTATTACCATTAAGCTATGCATGATCAATTTCTTATGGAAATTTTGGTCCAGTCAAGTGAATAGGCAAAAAATATAAAATATTTCTTCGGCTAAAGCTCAAGGTAAAAAATACAGATACTACATGCATAATTAACGATAGAAAGAAATAGGATATATTTAATTTTATGATCATTAGAAAATAGAGGGGAAGGAAGTATGAAAACCATACAGTCTAAACTGGCCGTAGTCTTTGGTGTTTTTCTGGCTTTAGCTGTAGCAGGTATAGTTATTGTTACAATGAGCAGCCAGAAAAATGATGGTACTGTGATTAATCTTGCAGGAAAACAAAGAATGCTTACACAGAAGATGTCTAAAGAAGCATTTGCTATTGCAAGTGGAGAGAACAAGGATTTGTATCAGGAATCAATAGCAAAGACATCTGCACTCTTCGATAAAACACTAAAGGGGCTAATTGCCGGTGATAACGACCTCAAACTTCCACCCACTACTGACAAGGCAATTCTTACACAACTAAAGAAAGTACAATCTATATGGGAAGATTTCAAACCCCACATTGATGTCATAATCAACGAGGGGTCCGAAAGTAAAGAATTCTGGAAATCAGTACCCTACCTGGGTAACAATAACCTTATATTATTAAGAGAGATGAATAAGGCTGTAGGGATGTATGAGAAAGCGTCTAGCAGAAATGCCTCAGTACTACAATGGTCAAATATAATCGTAGTCATAGTTACCGTTATAACTGTAACTATCGCATGGATTCTTGTTATACGCCCACTTGTAAGGACCCTTACAAATATAATTAGTAATCTGTCGGATAGTGCCCATCAGTTTTCATCTGCATCTGATGAAATATCTGAGTCCAGTCAGAGCCTTGCAGAAGGCTCTTCAGAGCAGGCGTCTTCACTTGAGGAGACTTCGACAACCATGGAAGAGATGGCGTCCGTGACGAAACAGAATTCAATGAATGCAGCAGAAGCAGCCAGTATAACAAATAAGTGCAGCGCCTCTGCTGAGAACAGCAACAAGGCAGTTGAAAATATGAACAAATCAATAGACGTGATGAATGATAGTAGCATAAAGGTTTCAGATGAGATGAGCAGATCAATGGGAGAAATAAATGAAAGCAGTAAGAAGATTGCCGAGATTACCAGGGTAATAGACGGCATAGCGTTTCAGACCAATCTGCTGGCGCTCAACGCTGCGGTGGAGGCGGCTCGGGCGGGAGAGCACGGAAAGGGCTTTGCCGTGGTGGCAGAAGAGGTGCGAAATCTTGCCCAACGGAGCGCTACTGCAGCAAAGGATACAACAGCATTGATAAAGGAGTGTGTTGATAAGGCGGAGAATGGAACTCAGCTTTCAGAGAAATGCAAAGATGATTTGCAGGGTATTGTCAATGACGTAAGGAAAGCCTCAGATGTAACGAAGACAAACCTGATTGATATTGTTGATAATGTTAAAAAAGCGTCAATCCTGACAGATGAGATATCAAATGCATCTACTGAGCAATCTGAAGGAATAGATCAGGTAAATGATGCAGTCCAGCAAATGAACGATCTCACACAGAAGAATGCCGCTAACGCTGAGGAAATTGCATCCGCAAGCGAAGAGATGTCAGCACAGGCACAAACTCTTATGGAACAGGTTAACTTGTTATCGGTGATGGTTGGTTCTAATGTTAATGACAGTGAATCGCATGTCAATCAAAAACAAAAACATTTACATAAAGCAAAGTCTGTACGCAAAGAACAGTCAACCACAAATGTAGAAGGCAATGGAAACACTAAAAAACAAGCCAATCACATAGAGGATGCGGATGTATTAATTCCTATGGGTGAAGGCGAAATTATCGAACATAATGAAAGGTTTAATGATTTTTAATAATAATTTTACCGCTGACTTTCGCTTACTTAGATAGATATCATGATTTTACACTTGTAGCTTTCATGCGTTTGAGAGCGGGAAAGGATGTAAAACATGACAAATAGAAGGAATCTGCGCCTGATGCTGAGACTATCCAGAGTCCGTATTAATAGTATAAGCATTAGTTTCTGGTTTGTTCTGCTGCTAACACTGGTTGGAGTTGAAGGTGTTCACGGAGGTCCATACGAAGACGTACTGAGGGAACTGCGTCTTATGAGCAACCGCATCAACGAGCTCGAAGGGCTAGTCCGGACTCAGCAGGAAGAGGTCAAAGAGTTAAGGGCCGATAAGCCGAATCCACCAATAATTGACAGGACGAAAGGTGGATTCGCTTCGCTTAATCCACCCTACATGCCTGATGGAGGAGAGCCGGCAGCAAATAGCGATGTACTGGATACGCGGCTGGTTTCATTTAAAGATGAGTTGATAGAGACCTTTAATAAAAGCAAATCTCCGCTGGAAATCACTGGTTTCTTTGACTTCACACTGAAGGATCAGGATGAGCGGAAAAGACCATTTGATTTTGGCGCCTTTGAAATGGATCTGGAATATCCGTACAACGAGCACTATTCAGTCAGTACGGCACTGGTTTGGGACGACGGTGCTACACCGGAACTTGCAGTAGGTGTGGTTGACTATCATTTGTTTGATGATAGTGTGCCGGTGAGAGGCCGTATCTTTGATGAGCCTGGGTTCCACCTTCAGGCAGGGAGATTTGACATCCCTTACGGTGTAGATTACCAGTATTTTGCCTCGGTTGACAGGCCAAACGTATCTGCGCCCTTGACCACGGAACGTATTCAGCAGGGTGGATACAACAATGATGGAATACGGTTTTATGGGACGCAGAAGATGTTTGATTACACCGCCTATGCGGTAGATTCAATTTATGGAGACAACGAGGGCATTTTATCTGTGGGCAATGGAAGTACGGTGGGCGGCAGGATCGCATTCTTTCCGTCACGTGATCCGTACCGGTTACACAATTTCGGTAGTAACAGGTCTATAGAGATCGGAGTTTCATATCTCAAGGACATGGATAGAGAATTCGATGTGCGTGATCGTGTCTACGGAATAGATCTCACGCTGAATTACAATATGTTCCTGCTTGTTGCGGAATGGATGAAGCGGGATAGTGATACAAATGTGATAAACAGCGAAGGCATTAACCTGGGAGAACAGGATGAATCCGGGTTTCACGTATCTTTAGTTACAGACCTTGAAGAGATAGTGAAACGTCCGCTGTATTTATTCGGTCGCTATGATACATGGGATCCAGACTATGACTTACTGCTCGATGCTGATGACGATACAATTAAACATGAAGTGGAAAACTTAAAGCGGCTGACTCTTGGTTTTGGTTACAGAATAACAGAGTTACTAAATCTCAAGATCGAGTATTTTGATTACCGTGGAGTTGGTACAACAGAGCCTACATTTGACGACAGCAGTGTGACTTTTCAGTTAACAGCCCGCTATTAATTCACAATTTCGGCGGTATGGGCCAGGAGTTGCGGAGTAAAAGAACGGTTTAAGCGGTTTGAACCGATTAAACCGTTCATGGATACAGAGGTTCAGCTACAGGTCGAATCCGCCTTTATTATCTAAGTTCCGCTTTGACAAAATTGGTCAAAATATTTTATAAAGATACTATGGCCGGATATATGGTGAGACCTGTTAGATTTATTCTTTTTCCGATCCTGACAACCATAATGTTCCTCTTTGCGGGTGCCATTGGTTATGGGATATTAGTGCAGGATTCAGGGATCAATCCTCATGATCTGAAGAATCTGGTGGACAACACTGCATGTACAAGCTGCCACAGGCAGACACCAGAGCGTGTTCCGGCAAATCACACACGGGCTGTGTTGCCCGGGACTAACCATTTTGTAACCGGTCCCACGGCAATGTGTATACCATGCCATGGGGGAAGTGTGGATTCACATCCCCTTGATGTATATCCGGGATATGCAGTGCCGGCGGACCTGCCTCTTAGTAAGGCAGGTGGAATATCATGCCTGACGTGTCATTATACACACGGCAGTCTGAAAAGCGATCATCCGTGCTGCAGCGTAAGTTTATTAGATCGACTCTTTGGCAGTGATCGCTTGAAGAAGAGCTTTCTGTTAAGACGCGAGAATTGCAATGGCGAGCTTTGCAGGGCCTGCCATGAATGATAATGCTTGAAAAGAGGAGAAAGAATTATGACCAATACAAAAACAAAACGGAGAACGGTTTTTATCAAACGTGGGTTTCAGATGAGGTTTGTTTATTGGGTTATAGGGTTGCTGGCAGTATGTTGCCTCTGTTCTGCAGCCGTTCTGTATCCATTGATGTCCAGCGAACTGAGCAGTGGGTTAACGTCAGGCCATCTTGATGTTGGAGGTATTAAGGGCAATTTGTTGCTTGCAATTCTGGTCGGTAACGGATTGGCAATTATAGTGGCCACTCTTGCTGCAACTATTGTTGTTCTTTATATATCTCACAAAATAGCCGGACCTCTCTACCGGTTTGAGGTTATTTGCAAAGAAATCGGGCGTGGCAATCTTAATGTTTCAACCGGACTGAGAAGTATGGATCAACTGGAAGGCCTGTCAGAGGCGTTCGGAGAGATGCTTACTCAGTTACGTAAAAGGCGGAAGGACCAACACACGCGCATGGAAACTGTCAGGAGAGTATTAAGTGAATTACCGAATGAATTGTCAGACCTGTCTGCAAGTAAGAAGATTGTAGAGTCTGTTAACAGCCAATTGGCATTACTGTCCGGGGAAATGGAAGAATAACGAGAGAATTGTACAATTGAATTTTAAATGAAAGGAGATAGGAATGTTTAAGAATATGAGGTTGGCTGTCAAACTGTCATTAGGTATCGGCATACCGCTGGTTATGATGGTGGGTGTTGTTATCGCCATATATTTAGTAGCAGGTAGAGTTAAAGGCAATGCACAACTTGCTAAAAACGAAAGTGTAGTGTATGCGGGAGTAGCTCAACAGATGAAGGTAGATGTTATCCAGATACAGCAATGGTTATCCGACATTTCAGCTACGCGTGGGCAGGATGGCCTTAATGACGGATTTGATGAGGCACAGAAAAGTAGAGACTCCTTCATTGCCGGTTTAGTAAGGTTTAGAGAGATGTATCTTAACGAGAAGAACGATGAGAGCCTGTCAAGGTTGAAAGAGATAGAACAAGCCCTTGAAGTATACTATGAAGAAGGCAAAATTATGGCGCAGGCTTATATTGATGGAGGGCCTGTTGAGGGTAACAAACTCATGGATAATTTTGATAAGGCTGCTGAGTCTCTCGCCGGTAAGCTGGAACCGTTTATTGAACAGCAGGCCAATGAGCTTGATACGGCCATGGCATCCATAGTCTCCTCAGTTGATAGTCTCAGGATGCTTATCTTGATTGCTGTTTTAACTACTGTAGCTCTTAGTATCGTGATCGCAATCCTCATAATCCTGTCGATAACGAGGCCTCTAAATAAGGTCATTGAATACTTAGCTTCAGGTTCTGAACAGGTAGCGTCTGCATCGGAGGAGATATCGTCTTCCAGTCAAAGCCTTGCGGAGGGTTCATCAGAGCAGGCGGCTTCAATTGAAGAGACCTCAACATCTATAGAGGAGATGTCTTCGGTTACAAAACAGAATGCAAATAATGCTGAAGAGGCGGCTAAATTGGCTGAGAAATGCAGCGCTTCGGCAGAGAATGGTAACAGGGCAGTTGGAGAAATGAACAAATCAATAGAGAAAATGAATGTAATCAGCAATGAGGTTGCAGATGTAATGAGTGCTTCAATGGAAGAGATAAATACAAGCAATAAGAAGATTGCAGAGATTACGAAGGTAATAGACGGTATAGCATTTCAGACTAATCTCCTGGCGCTCAATGCTGCAGTGGAGGCCGCCCGGGCAGGTGAGCATGGGAAGGGATTTGCTGTAGTGGCAGAGGAGGTACGCAACCTTGCCCAGAGGAGCGCCGCCGCCGCAAAAGATACTACAGTGCTGATACAGGATTGTGTGAGCAAGGCTGATAAAGGCGCTGGGCTTGCAGGGAAATGCAGGGAAGATTTACAGGGTATAGTCAAAAATGTTAAGGAGGCGACTAACAATACTAATATAACCTTGCAGGAAATAGTTAATAATGTTGAGAAAGTGACAGTACTGACGAATGAGATATCAAATGCATCTGCAGAACAATCTAATGGAATAGGTCAGGTAAACGATGCCATACTACAGATTGACACTGTTACGCAGCGGAATGCTGCTAATGCTGAGGAGACAGCATCAGCAAGTGAAGAATTGTCGGCTCAGGCACATAGTCTAATGGAACAGGTCAAGATATTGTCGACACAGGTTGGTGGAACAGGTAATGGAGTATCGCATACGAAGCAAAAATCATCAAGAGGAGATATTGTGACATTTCAGAATGTACACTCCAGTCAGACAAGTCATCACGGCTCCGACATAATTGACAGCAATGGAAATGACAAAGAAGACGTTCTATACGAGGACGATCCTGATGCAGTAATCCCAATGGGTAAAGATTCAAATACAGGACGTGATGAGAGATTTAAGGATTTTTAAGCACAGAAGCAAGGCGGAAGCCTTGCCCTACGACTCTTAGTTATATGAATGGGCAATATGAGATGAGAAGAATTCTTTTTGTAGATAACGATGAAAAAGTAGTTCGGAAGCAGAAGAAGCAATTACGCCCGATGCGTAACGAATGGGATATGGATTTCGCCGGGAGTGGAAAGAACGCCTTATACTTCATAGAAAAATCCTCCTTTGATGTTGTTGTATCTGAGGATGCTTGGTTTGGCAGACAGGTTGCCTGAATGGGTAGAATGTTACTTAAAGATTTAAATAAGTGCCTAAAGTTAGGGGACAGACGCGGTTTGAGCCGTTTAAACAGTTTAAACTGTTATTTCCCCCCCCAACTTTAGGCACTTTATAAGTAATGGTATAAGTCATGTGTAAAATCCGAAACAAAATACTTGTAATATTTCTTTCCGTAATAATCATACCCATAGCCATTATAAGTGTCTTTTTTACCTTACATACTACAAAAAATTTAAAGCAGGACAAAATAAATGATTTTAAACAAAGCACAAACGTCAAGGTAGAAAAGGCGAAATTGTTTGTGCGTTCAATTGAGGTAGATATTAAAAGTCTCGCCAATAATGTGTTGCTCTTACGTTTGATGGATGCTGTTGCGAGGGAAGATGTAGAGCAAATCAATCAATGTAAATTCAATCTGGAATTGTTTTTTGAGGCGTTTTCTGAAAGCAAAGGGATTTATGATCAAATATGTTATATAGATGAAGCTGGCCATGAAGTGATACGTGTAGATTTATTGTACAGAGATTACGCTGATATTGTTCCGCCAGAAGAGCTTCAGGACAAGAGTAACAGATACTATTTCAAAGAGGCTGTAAAACTTAGCGAAGGGGAAATTTATGTATCAAAACTTGACCTTAACAGAGAGCGCGGTGAGATAGAAAGTCCTCATAAGCCAATGTTGAGATATGCGATGCCTGTCTTTGATGGAGAAAAGCGAAAGAGGGGTGTTCTTGTCTTAAACGTTCTGGCAGATTACCTGCTTAAAGACATCTTAACGCACAGGTTCCTCAAGGGAATAGATTCTTACTTGCTGGATAAAGGTGGTTTTTATCTGCGGCATCCCGAGATATCAAAGCAATGGGGAGGCCCGGACAACCTTAATACGGGAGAAAATATAAAGAATGATCTTCCGCAGGAAATAGTATCTCTTATTTTGTCGGGACAATCTGGAAATAAATTAGCAGATGAGCTTTTCTTTAATTTCAAGCCGATTCATTTTGATACCTTAAACAAAGAAAGATACTGGATATTTATGGAGGGTTTTAGCAAGTCAATAATATATTCCCAAATCTACTCTTTCTATAAAGTTTTCGGATTATTAGTTTCTCTGTTAATCGCAGGAGTAGTTACGGCCGCGTTAATTTTCTCAAAGAAATTAACAAGGCCGTTGAGTGAGTTGGTCAAAGGCGCTAATGCAGTTGCCAAAGGGAATTTAGATTGCCGTATGGCTGTTAGTTCAAACGATGAGATTGCGTTATTAACTTCTTCTTTTAATGCAATGACATTCCGATTAGGAGAATCAAGGAAGCAGTTACAGTATTATACACATAATCTGGAGCAAAAAGTTGAAGATAAGACGAAAGAAATAACAAGGGAGAAAGAACATACGGAAAAATTATTAGAAACGGCACAAGACGCAATTATCGGTATTTACGAAAATGGAATGGTCAGTATCTGGAATAAATCAGCAGAAAAGATATTTGGATATTCAAAGGGTGAAATCACAGGGCGGCCGGTAACTGCCATTATTCCTGAAAGATATAGGGAGCAGCATGAAAATGGAGTACGGCGGTTTTTAGAGACGGGCGAAGCCAGGATTATGGATAAAACAGTAGAGGTTCATGGAATAACAAAAGAGGGGATTGAAGTTCCGATAGAAATGTCTTTGGCATTTCAAAAGGGCAAAGATGGCCATTACTCTTTTATGGCCATTATCAGGGATATAACTGAAAGGAAAATGAGGGAGGGAGAAATCCAGAAGCTAACTTATGCGATAGAGCAAAGTCCGGTTTCCGTTGTTATTACGGATACCGAAGGCAATATCGAATATGTTAATAAGAAGTTTACGCAGGTAACCGGGTATTCTTACGAAGAGGTCATAGGGAAAAATCCAAGAGTCCTGAAATCGGATGACAGAACATCTGAAGAATACAGTGAACTTTGGGAAACTATTACATCCGGGAAAGAGTGGCGGGGAGAATTCTGCAATAAGGATAAGAATGGGGAAAAATATTGGGAATCCGCATCTATTTCACCGGTCAAAAACTACGCAGGTGTTATTACTCACTTCATTGCTGTTAAAGAAGACATTACCGACCGTAGACAAATTGAAGAAAATTTACGTAAGTTGTCTCAGGCCGTAGAACAGAGCCCCAGTTCGGTAATGATTACAGATACCGAAGGAAAAATTGAATATATCAATCCCAAGTTTACAGAATTGACCGGTTACACTCCTGAAGATACTCTTGGCCAGACCCCGCGTATATTAAAATCCGGCAAAACCCCGCTCGAAGAATACAAAAAGTTATGGAAGGATATTAAGTCGGATAGGGAGTGGCAGGGAGAATTCTGCAATAAGAAGAAGAACGGTATACTTTACTGGGAGCATACCTCTATTTCGCCCGTCAAAAATGAAAAAGGCAACAC
>JBHHYW010000019.1:0-14651 GCA_046757745.1 Candidatus Scalindua sp. | reverse complement strand
TAACGTTAATGGATATGGACGACTGTTTATGTAACAGTAATACTGATTTAAAAGGGCTAAAACCTTTACTTGTAATATTTGACTTCCAGAATTCTATCATGGTAAAACTTCTCCTCTTATTAATAATTTTCTAAATAATTTTGTTGATTCTACATAATAGATATTCACATTTCAATTATTTGTTTATTTATAATATAAAATTCGTTAAAGTATTGCCAGGGTATCTGGCAAGTCTATATTTAGATACCACTGTAAATCCTGAATCATGGCAAGCATGGTAAAAAAGGGCTTTGTTATGAAAAGGTATTCCATTATTTCCATGGTGAGGTTAAGCTGTTTCATAGCTGCTTCATTTCTTCCGCTCTTCACTCCGGCAAACCCCATATTTTCAGAAACTCTCCTGCATAACAGTAAACGACAGAAAGTTCCTGTGATGCTTGCGCATCGATGGAATGAGAAGACTGATATTAAAGGGTGGTGGATGAGCGAAAAACTCGATGGGATACGGGGATACTGGACAGGCAAAGAGATGGTTTCCCGTGCAGGGAACCCTTTTTATGTTCCCGCATGGTATACCAGAAATTTTCCATCTGTTCCCCTGGATGGTGAACTCTGGACAGAAAGGGGGCAATTTTCAGAGCTTGTAAGTATTGTTCGCCGGAAAGGCGCTGATACTGAGTGGGGGAAAGTCCGTTACTTTATCTTTGACGCTCCTAAAACAGAGGGGGGTTTCGAAAAGCGTCTTAAGTTTGCACATCGTTGGTTTCTGGAACATCCAAATCAGTGTGTTGAAGTGCTGGAACAGCAAATATGTGAAGGCAAGGAACATCTCCGAAGAAAGCTTAAAGAGATTGAGTCACTTGGAGGTGAAGGTTTGATGTTGAGAATGCCTGGTTCTCCGTATACAATTGGACGGTCTTACAATTTGTTGAAAGTAAAAACATACAAGGATGCGGAGGCGGCCGTCATCATGCACATTCCAGGCTCCGGAAGAAATTCAGGACGTATCGGATCGCTGTTAGTGGTACTACCGAATGGAATTCAATTTAAAATCGGTACCGGCTTTTCTGATCAGGAACGAGACAATCCTCCTCCTGTCGGAAGCATTATTACCTTTAAGTACTATGGTCTCTATAAATCCGGCATTCCCAGGTTCGCTTCCTTTCTTCGTGTCAGGGAAGAGTTTTAAAATGTAAGCAATTATATGGAATTAACTATTTATCAAATTGATGCCTTTGCAGACAGGCATTTTGATGGGAATCCGGCGGCAGTTATCCCGCTTGAAACATGGCTTCCGGATGATGTTATGCAATCTATTGCGGAAGAAAACAACCTTTCTGAAACAGCCTTTTTTGTGCCGACAGAAAAAGGATTTCACATTCGCTGGTTTACGCCGACAAGTGAAGTCAACTTATGCGGCCATGCAACCCTGGCAGCAGCTTATGTATTGTATAATTCCCCTGGTTATGATAAGGACAGGATAGAATTTGATTCCAGTTCAGGAACATTAAGTGTCTTACGAAAGGAAGATTGGCTGGTCATGGATTTTCCTTCCCAGCCTCCAATCCCCTGTGATGTGCCGGATGAGATGGTAAAGGCATTTGGCAAAACACCAATTGAGTGTTTGAGGTCAGAAGACTACATCGTGGTTTTTGAAACCGAAAATGATATTACATTAATCAAGCCTGACATGGACTATTTAAAGAGGCTTGATCTGCGCGGGGTTATCATTACGGCGGAATCAAGACAATATGATTTTGTATCCCGCTTTTTTGTGCCTAAGTTTGGGATAGACGAAGACCCTGTAACGGGTTCAGCCCATACCCAGTTGACGCCGTTTTGGTCTGGAAGGCTGGGCAAGACAAGATTGACTGCGAAACAGATTTCACGACGTGGAGGCGAGTTGATTTGTGAATTGCAAGGTGACCGTGTTCTTATATCAGGGAAGGCCGTAAAATATCTGGAAGGTAAAATTGTAATCAAAACCTGATAACGGTATGATTAATTTGGAGACATAAAACAGTTGGCATTGAGAAACTTATATACTGCGCTATTTATCATTCTGGCATGTGCTAACATTTCCCATGGAAGAGAAACTGAAAAAAAAGACAAATTTGATATTCCCTATGAGTTATTGACATTCAGCAGAAGAGAAGAATTCAGAGAAGTCGTAGCGAAACATACAATTGCCCGTACTTTGCGAGACATAGAATTTGAGATTGATGAATATGCCCTAATATTTATGATGGATCATCCTTTTTTTTTGTCGGCAACTTTAAGGGCTATGAGGATCAAGGACTATTTAATTAAACCCGGTAAAGATGGGATGTATCTTTTTGATGACCGGAAAGGGCTTAGTGGGAAATTTGAGGTAGTTTACTCCAGGTCAGGGCAAAGGTATTATTATGGATATGGAGGATACCATGGTTTGATTCTCAAGCTTCAAGGAAGAGGTGCGCTGTTGTTAGAGTATAGAATGGGACAGGGTACTCCTCCCATTGTATATATCAATGCCAATTTCTACACTAAAATAGAGAATATTATCTTAAGGGTTCTTGTGAAAATTATGAAGCCAATTATTATTCCCCTGGTTGACAAAAAACTATATGAATTTATTGAAAGCGCTCAAAAACTGGCAATAGAAATTACCGAGCATCCCGAAAAGGTATATCAGGCAGTTAAAGAGAGTGGATATGCAGATCTTAAAGAATTGGAAGAATTCAGAAAGTTGACCTTTCCGGTTGCGGGTGGAAATTGATGGAGTCAAGCTTTTTTCATCATCGATATTTCATTGATTTAAAATACTTTATTAAGATGCTGAATATTAAGAAACCATGAAGAATATTAAAACTCATCTTTTGCCAAATCCATTGTTGATTAGTAAGATACTGTTGTGAGGAGATAATCTTATGAAGACAGTAGATGTATCATCCAATAGTCTGCCTATTAAAGAACTTCTAAATATGGCGAAGGAAGGATCAATTCTTGTCAAAACAAAAGACTAATTTTTTAAAAGCAAGTTGATTTACCCTGTCTCATAGTGTATATTCATTGTAGAAACATTTAGGGAGAGATTATATGAAAGTTCAAGTTCAAAAATGGGGTAACAGCCTTGCCCTTCGTATCCCAAAATCCTTTGCTTTGGAAGCAAAAGTAGAAGAAGGTTCAGCGGTAGACATTTCATTAAAAAAAGGTAAGATTGTTTTGACACCTTTAAATGAAGAAAAATACACCCTGGAAGGTCTTTTATCCAAAGTAAACGACCAAAATATTCATGAGGAAACCTTTACCGGCAAGCCCGTAGGGCGTGAAGTATGGTAAAATCGGAAAGTTATGTCCCAGGTTGTGGAGACATAGTTTGGATAAATTTTGATCCTCAATCCGGCCATGAACAAGCTGGAAGGCGGCCTGCTTTGGTCTTATCTCCACAAAAATACAACCTCAAAGTTGGACTGGCTATTTTATGCCCTATCACCAAAAACGTAAAAGGTTATCCATTTGAAGTCTTAGTTCCAAAAGGTTTTAAAGTTTGCGGTTCTATTTTATCAGACCATGTCAAGAATCTTGATTGGCGAGCAAGGGAAGTGGAGTTTATTGTCAAATTACCAAATAATGTGATTAAAGATGTGTTAAAAAAACTTGGCACATTATTGTCATTTCAAGTATCCCAATCCAATAATGCCGTTTAGCATAAAACATTTATTGTAATTATCACAGCATATTGTCCTGATCCAGAAGAATGGAATAATTGTAAGATAAGGAGGTAGTTTATTATGAAATGTGTGTTTTGTGGAGGTAAGTTGGAGAAAAAAGATGTAGCATTTCATTATGAAGAAGATAATAATTATTTTTTTGTAGAGAAAGTTCCTGCCGAGGTTTGCACATCTTGTGGTGAAAAAACATATTCCCCTGAGGTCACAGATAAACTCCTAAAGTATGCAAAAGAAGAGTTTAAACCTACAAAGACAATTGAAGTTCCGGTTTTCAGTTTTGAGTAAAAAAAAGTATAGGGAGAAATAATAAAAGCCTACTTTGCTTTGTGACGGAGTTCGGTAAGATCCAGTATACGAGTGTCAAAGAGTTTGAAGAGATGGGCAATAATATGGTGGTATTCCCGCTAACGGGCCTTCAGGGTAATGCTCAAGTCTGTTACAGACACATTAACTAAGCTAAAGGCTCAAAGAACGCAATAGACCTTTATAAAAAAAATGACGAGAAAAGAACTATAAGATATTATAGGATACAAAGACTATGAAGGAATTGATAAGAAATTACTATCCAGACGATTGGCCTCCTGAGGATTATAAAGTAAATCATTTAGAAGCTAATAGAAAACAGTTAGAGAACTTGAAAGCATTAATTGGTGACAATGCAAGTGAGACAAAGATAGAAAATTTTCTAAAGACCAATAAAAACATTCTTGCTAATATCTTAAGATTATTAAATACCGGAAACCAGGGAGCTTGGAATATTCCCAAGCAGGTGGTACGTCCTCATGGACCTCATAATCAAAAAGGACATATTCCTGATTATATTTTAGGAGGTCTTAGTTCAAACGGTCTCGAATGGTACGTTTTAGAGCTTAAGGGGGCAAATCAAAAAATACTAAAAGAAACTAATAACATATTATGCTTTAGTTCTGATGCGAATAAAGCTATATGCCAAGTAATTGAGTATATTGATTATTGTACAGAAGCACAGGCATATCTTCGAGATACTTTGAAATTAAAAGATTTTAGAGAACCTAAAGGTCTTATTCTTATTGGTCGTGAGACAGAATTTTCCAATGACAATAGACGTGAAAAATTCAAATCAGCATGGAATAGGTTTATGAAACATAAAATTGAAATAAGAACTTTTGATTCATTATTACGTGAGGTAGAAAGCATAGTAAATTGTACAGAGAAAAGATAATCGAAAATAGAGAATAGTATCCATAATTATCAATCATTTTTTATGCGGAATTTAAGGAGGATATTTATATGACTATTAATTTACAGGCTCATTATGATGGTGAAAAAATTCTTTTAGACGAACCATTTAACCTTGAACCGAATACTAAACTCATCGTAACGGTTTTACCGAAGTACACTGATGAAGAGCGGGAAGAGTGGATGCTTTTGTCTAAAAAAGGGTTAGAAAAGGCTTATGGAAAAGATGAGCCTGAATATTCTGTAGATTTAATAAGAGAGGCTAATCCTGATTATGAGGAGATTGATAAGAAGATAAGTAAAAAGGTGAACCCACACATCTTTCTTAGATTTTAATTAATAATTATTAACCTAATGGGTTAATAAATATATTGATATTTCTGATAAATGTTCTATACTAAGAGTTATTATGAATGACTACAAAGCCCCAATTGCCATACATCCGGGAGAAACGTTAAAAGATATCTTAGATGAAATGAAACTGTCACAAGCTCAGTTATCAGGACGTACGGGTCTGCATGTAAAAACGATAAACGAAATTATAAAAGGTAAAAACCCCATTACGTCGGAAACGGCCCTTAAACTTTCGATTGTCTTTGGTATGTCTGAAAGTTTTTGGAATAATTTACAACGAAATTACGAAGAAACAATTGCCAGGATTGCTTTAGAAAAAGAGATAGAAGAAGAGTCGAAGATAGCTGCAAGGTTTACATGTTATAATGAACTGGTAAAACATAAATATATTGAAAAAGCTACTGACCTAAGAAAAAAGACAAGGTTTTTGCTGAACTTTCTAGGCATGACATCCTTTAAATATCTTGAAAGGAATTATAGCGTTGCCTTTCGTAAATCATCAGCAGGTAAAGTATCAAAAGAAAACCTGATTGCATGGTTACGTTGTGGTGAACTTGCGGCTTCGAATATTAAAACAAGACCTTTTAAAAAAAACAAATTAAAACAGATGTTACCCCAAATCAGGAAATTAAATTTACTAAAACCTGATGGGTATTCACCAAAACTGAGATCTTTACTTGCGGAATGCGGTGTTGCCGTTGCATATGTGCCATACTTAAAAAATACATACGTAAACGGGGCTACTCGCTGGTTAAACCCATTAAAAGTGTTAATTCAATTGACGCCAAGGAATAAAAGCGAAGATATTTTATGGTTCACGTTATTTCATGAATTGTTTCATGTCTTGAAGCATGGGAGGAAAGAAGGGTATATTTCTTTCTGGGAAGATGATTATCTAAACAAAAATTACAGGAAACTCGAACATGAAGCCGATTCCTTTGCCTCCGAAACACTCATTCCCGGAAAAGAGTGGGACAGATTTTTTAGAAATGGTTTGTTTAAACACTCTGAAATAATTAATTTTGCCAGAAAAACAGGCGTAAAGCCTGGAATTGTTGCAGGAAGATTGGCTAAAGAAACAGGTAACTGGGCACGATATTCCAGGTTTAGAGAAAAAGTTGAAGTTGGTGTGTGATACAAATAAGATTTAAATACTAAATAAAACAATCAGGAGGGAAATATGAGTATATATAAATTTTCAGTTGTAGTTGAAAAAGATAAGGACGGCTATTTTGCATCTTGTCCCGAACTTCAGGGTTGTTACACACAGGGTGGTTCTTATGAAGAAGTAATGGAGAATATCAAGGACACTATTAAACTCCATGTGGAAGACAGAATTGAAAACGGTGAAGAGATACAACAATCTGAATCTGTGAGTTTAACCCTAATGGAAGTAACAGTATGACAGAAAAGTTACCAAGAATAACTGCTGCAGATACAATCAGGGCATTAGAGCGGGCAGGGTTTTCCTTTTCACGACAGAGTGGAAGTCATAAGATATACAAAAACAAAGAAGGTAAAAGAGCAACCGTTCCTTACCATTCAGGTAAGATTCTCCATCCAAAAACCTTAAAAAGCATATTACGAGATGCAACTCTTACAATAGAAGAATTTAAAGAACTGTTGAATTAATTAAACAATGAGTAAGAAAAAAGATATTGATGTGTCTGCCGAAGCGGGCCTTATCTGGAAGATCGCAAATGACGTGTTAAGAGATATTTTTCAACGAACAGAGTATCCTGACATTATTTATCCAATGGTGCTTATTAGAAGGCTTGAATGTGTATTGGAAAAGGAAAAGGCTGAAATCGGAAGGAAGTTTAAGGCGGGTCTTGACAAGATGAAGGGACAGGCAGGAAAAAAGTTTATCAATGATAAACTTTTTGGTTCTATCGGTTATGCCAATGATTCCAGGTTTAACCTTATTGGGCTTAAGGGTGAAGGTGAATCGAACATCAAGAATAACTTCATAACTTACCTGAACGGTTTTCACAGCAGGAAACAGAAAAAAGACGACACCGATCAGGTACAGGAGGTAATCAAAAATTCTGGAATAAGAAGACATATCGATAAGCTGAACTCAAATGGAATATTGTATAGCCTGATCGAGGAATTCTCAAATGTACATCTAATGCCCGATACGGTTTCCAATATCAAAATGGGCTACATATTTGAAGAGTTGGTAAGAAGGTTTTCGGAACAGAATAATGCCGAAGCAGGAGAACATTATACGCCAAGAGAGGTTATTGACCTGATGGTGGAAATGCTTGATATAGATGAACGTATGTTAAAGAGCGGCGAACTGGTTACCATTTATGACCCGGCATGCGGAACAGGCGGTATGCTTACGGCAGGAAAGGAGTTTATTGAGGATAATGTAAACAAAAATGCCAATGTGCGATTATTCGGGCAAGAGGTGAATGACAAGACGTGGTCTATCTGTGAAGCCGACCTGATGATAAAGGGTGAAGACGCCAAGGTAGTTCATGGAGACACTCTGTTTGAAGACGGCTTCCCAAAGGGAAGGTTTGACTATATGCTTTCCAATCCGCCTTATGGGAAGTCATGGTCAAAGATTAAAAAGAAGGTAATGAACAACAGCAACGGCAGGTTTGATATTGGAGAGCCGAGAACTTCTGACGGCCAATTGCTTTTCACCCTGAATATGCTTGCAAAGATGAAACGCCCCGACCAGGGCGGCTCAGCAATTGCCATAGTACATAACGGTTCTCCGCTTTTCAGCGGTGATGCCGGTTCGGGTGAAAGCAAGATAAGAGAGTACATTATTGGAAATGACCTGCTTGAAACTATTGTAGCCCTGCCGACAGAACTCTTTTATAACACCGGTATTGCAACCTACATCTGGATTATCAGAAACAACAAGAAAAGGGAACGCAGGGGCAAAATTCAATTGATCAATGCTGTCGGTTTCTGGGAGCCGATGAAAAGGAGTTTGGGAAATAAACGCAGAAGAATATCTGGTAAAAATATTGAAAGGATAGTTAAACTTCATAAGGAATTCAAAACGGGCAAGTATAGTAAAATTTACGGCCTTGATGACTTTGCCTACCGCAAGGTCTATATTGACCTGGAAGAGCTTGATGAGAATGGAAATCAGGTGTATGGAAATAAAGTGGTTACCATTGCTCAAAACAGGATAAAGCAAATCATCAAAGCGTCGGATGAAGAAATAAAAAGGCTGAAAGACAGAAACCGGCGCAAACCTGACACATTTACTTTTGATTTGATAAGGGAGAGTGAGTTTGTGTCTACGCATAACACCCCCGACAGATCAATTACCATTAACAAGGCCGTTAACGGAAACAGTATAAAACTTACGGCAACAATTAAAGTACCAGTAATTGTAAAAGATACCGAGATAATCCCCTGGAAAGAGGATTGGGAGAAGTGGTTGAACAGGGAAGTGGAGAAAAAGTGGACTTTTGTTGACGAAAAGAGAGGATACGAAATACCCTTTACGCGTGAATTTTATGTGTACGAGCCATTGCGGGATTTGAAAGAGCCTGTTCAAGAGTTTACTGCAAAGGAAAAAGAGAACAAAAAACTGCTGGACGAATTGGGAATAAAGCTGTAATGAAGAAATATGCAACATATAAACAATCAGGTATTGAGTGGTTGGGTGAAATTCCTGAACATTGGGAAGTGAAAAGGTTGAAATATGTTTCACAAATACTTTTTAGCAATGTTGATAAAAAGACGCATAATAATGATAAGGAAGTGTTACTTTGCAATTATGTAGATGTATACAAGAATGATATCATCGATGAGAGTATTGACTTTATGAAAGCTACAGCAAATGAAAATGAAATAGAGAAGTTTAGGATTGAAAAGGGTGATGTTTTAGTAACAAAAGATTCTGAATCTCCTGATGATATAGCAGTACCAGCATTTGTTAACTCGAATTTTGAAAATGTTCTTTGTGGTTATCATCTTGCCATAATAAAAGGGAAGACAATAGAGAAAAAAATATCTGTTTAGACTTTTTTGCTCAAGTGCATTTAATTATCAGTTCATGATTGCGTCCAATGGTATCACAAGATTTGGCTTGGGCCAAAGAGTATTTTCAAATGCAATAGTTCCCGCAATCCCTATAGAAGAGCAAACCGCTATTGCCAACTACTTAGACGAGCGAATTGCCAAACTGGATAAGCTTATTAACAACAAAGAATACCAGATTGAGAAACTCAAGGAAATAAGGCAGATAGAAATAAACACAACAGTAACCAAAGGGCTGAACCCAAAAGCCAGAATGAAAAACTCCGCCATTAAGTGGCTTGGCGATATTCCAGAACATTGGGAGGTGAAAAGGATTAAAAACGTATGTGATGTAAACCCTAAAAAATGTGATAGTGGTTTTTCTTCTGATTCAACTATGCCAGTAGTCTTTCTTCCTATGGAGAGTGTAAGTGAAAGTGGTGAATTTGATGATAGTGTGAGAATTCCTATAAATGAGCTATGGTCAGGTTTTACATATTTTAAAAAAGGTGATATAGTTCTTGCTAAGATTACTCCATGCTTTGAAAATGGTAAAAGTGCTTGTTTGGACCGCTTATCAACTGAAATAGGCTTTGGCACAACAGAATTCCATGTGTTGCGTCCTTCATCCAATCGAATTTTTAACAGGTTTATTTATTACATAACCAAGAGCGAAATGTTTATGCAATTTGGAAAAGCATTAATGACAGGTGCTGCTGGTCAGAAAAGAGTTCCAACTGAGTTTATTCAAATATTTAAAATTGCTGTTCCTGGCAGAAAAGAACAAATTCAAATTACTGATTATTTGGACGAACGAATTAGTAAAATCGACAGATTAATTTTGAATTTTGTATATGAAATTGAGAAACTCAAAGAAATCCGCAAGATCGAAATATACAATGCAGTAACCGGCAAAATTAAAGTGGTTTAACTATGGCAAAGAAACAAGGGCTGATAGTAGATGATGAAAAGGCGTTTGAAAGGCACTTTTGCCATCAGTTGGAGGTAAAAGGCAAATACCGTTTGCACAAAGATGCCGAGATAAATATTGATAAGGGCCTATGCCTCTACTTTGCCGATCTGGAGGAGTTCCTGCAAGCTACTCAACAAGACAAACTACTCAAACTCAAGGATCAGCTTGGCCCTGATTGGAAAGAACGATTTGCGGAACGTTTCCGGCAGGAGTTGAAACAGAAACGGCTTTTCCAGATCCTCAAAGGAGGTATAGAGATCAATGATATCTACCTTGATCTGGTTTACTTCCAGCCGCCAAGAGAAGGCAACAAGGCGCAGCAGCAGCTCTTCGGAAAGAACCGTTTTACGGCCGTAAGGCAATATCATTTCGGAGAGGATACACTGCGTGAGTCTTTTGATATTGCATTGCTGGTTAATGGATTTGTTATTGTTACCATCGAATTGAAAAATCAAGGCACCAGCGGAGATTATACCGAAGCGATTAATCAATATCTGGGGCGCAACCTTGAGCTTCCTATTTTCCGGCAGCCATTTCTGCACATCGTTTGTGACAATGATACCGTAAAGATGGCCGCTGCTTTCAGTAAACCGCCTGTCGCAAAAGATTTCAGGGATTTCAATATGGATCTGGTCAATGTTGCGCCCGACAAAAGAGAATATCCTGTTCATTATCTCTATCACGATATTCTTTTGCCTGATCGCCTGATGAACTATATGGAGACCTATCTGTATCCGGGCAAGGATAATACCTGGATTTTCCCGAGGTATCACCAGCAGAGGGCAACCCGCAAAGTTGTTGACGGCATTAGAGAACATTTTCTCAAATACAATGAACTGGACTTGCGTTACCTGATTCAGCATTCTACCGGATCGGGCAAGAGTAATACTATAGTCTGGATGGTACAAAATCTACGCAATGCCTATACGGGAGATGACAAAATATTTGACAGCATAGTGGTGCTGACTGACAGGATAAATCTGGATGATCAGATATCAAAAGATTTCCAAAGAGCTATTAATACTGCAGGTGTTGCAGAATACGCAGAATCGGCCCCTGATCTGAAAAAGGCATTGCTGGGCAACAAGAAGGTTGTTGTTTCAACTATACAAAAGTTTTCCTATCTTAAAGACCTTGCAGATCAGACTGGCAAAAGGATTTGTATTTTAATAGATGAAGCGCACCGCTCTCAACAGGGCAAACTGCATGATGGGGTTACGGATACCTTTAGCAGCAATGAAGATGGTGTTGAACAGGAAGCTAAAGATGCCCAGGAAACCTTTATAGCAGATATTGAACGCAGGAAATTTCCCAATATGGCATTCATAGCGCTTACAGCCACCCCCGGCGAAAAGACACTTGAACTCTTTGGCAGGAAGGTAAAAGATGAAGAGGGAAAGGATAAATGGGAGGCCCATGACATTTATTCAATGGATCAGGCTATTGCGGAAGGTTATATCATGGATGTGGCAAAACATATCTACAGATATGATACTTTATATGAACTAAATAAAGAAGTAGATACAGGGAAAGAGTATCTGCCAATGCAGGTTCAAAGGGCGCTGCGCCAGAAAGCCTATGAAGATGATGAAATTATAAAAGAGAAATGCAACCTCATGCTGCAGGTCTTCAAGAAAGAATCGGCAAGTAAAATAAAAGGTAAAGCAAAAGCCATGATTGTAAGCAGCAGCAGGCTGGCTGCCGTAAAATACAAACTATACATAGATGAAGAAATTAAAAGCCAGGGTCTTAAATACAAATCTTTAGTTGCATTTTCAGGGACAATTGACTTTAACAATAAACATTACACTGAGGATGGCATGAATAAACCTGATAATCCTCAGAACATGAAAACAGAAGATGTTTTTAAAGAGGATGATCAAATCCGGTTTTTAATTGTAGCTAACAAATTTCAGACAGGCTTCGATGAGCCTTTACTTCACACCATGTTTGTTGACAAACCTTTAAGAGATAAAAATGCAGTGCAAACCTTAAGCAGGCTAAATAGAATACACCCTGACAAATCAGATACCCTGGTTGTTGATTTTACCGGTTCTTATGAGTTAATCATGAGGGCTTACAAGAAGTACCAGAAAAATGTTACTTCTCACAAAACAACAGACCCTAACGCCTTATTTGAACTAAAGGCTGAGCTTCTGAAATACGGAATATATACCGAATCGGATGTGAAAGAGATAGCTGAATTGGGGGAGTCGGGAGATAACAGAAATATGCCTGCAATAGCCGGGATTTTGTTTAGAATAAAAGACAATTTTAAGGAACGTCTCAGTAGAGATAAGAGAGATGAATTTAGAACGTTGATGAATCGTTATATCGGTCTGTTCAACTACATTCAGGTATTGTACAGAATACCGGAGCCGGAATTATGGGATTTTCAGATTTTTCTGATATACCTGAATCACAAACTGAGCAATACCGATTTTAATTCTTTAATGAAAGAAATTATGGATGTAAAAGTCGTAAAGCATGCCATCCCTGAAATTGATGTCCAGAGAATTGTTAAGGAAGATGACGGAGAATGGAAGGGAAAAGAAAAAGGAGGCAAGACATCTATTACGGTGATAAAAAAACAAAAACCGTAAAAGAGGTAATTGAGGAAGTCAACCTGAAATTCAGGACCCTGATTACGGATGAAGGCGTGGAAGTTGTAGGCAGTTATTTAGAGACAGTTACTCAGGATGAAGATATTAAGGAGATAATCCGCAGCAACAAAATGACAGACCCGGAAATGGTTTACCAAACCATAATACGGGATAAGATGCAGGCATCATTGCAGGATTTTATTATGGCTGGAATTGGTAAAGGTATTTATTCCAGTGGATTATATGAGAAAATTACGAGTGACAATGTAATGCCTTTTATAAACAAGACAGCTTATAATTTAATCAGAGAAAATTTAAAAGCGGCATGATTTTAGTAAATAGACAAATTTGGTTCAATATTATTCTTTATTCATAATTTGATAAAATCCGATATTATACGGAAACTATATAAATATAGTGTTGTTGCCGAACGCTTTGCAGTAGCAACGAGATGTGCTATCTTAAAATGGTCGAATATATTTATACTCATGAGAATGTCCTCTGGTGGCTAGCCGTGGTGTCAATCATTACCTTTGTTTCCACTTTAATTGTTGTTCCCAAGTTGGTAGTTCGAATCCCTGCTGACTATTTTTCTCATCGAAGTCGTAACAGAATGCCATGTTCTGATCAGCATCCTGTAGTACAAGGGATATTGTTGATAGGGAAGAATGCTCTCGGATACGTATTCATTGCTGTTGGTATTATCATGCTGGTCCTACCGGGACAAGGCATATTGACGATTGTAGTCGGGATAATGCTACTGAACTTTCCAGGCAAGTACAGGCTTGAGCGGTGGCTGGTCATCCGTAGGCCGGTACTGCGATCCATCAATTGGCTTCGTCGACGTTCAAATCGAGGCCCGCTTATTCTATAGACTGATGACACCGATCAGCAGGGCTGTATCGAGGAAGGAAGCATCATATATGAATAAACGAAATATGACAGGACACAAACAGATTCTTGCTGAGATATCCAAAACCAGGAATGTTTTTATCGAACTGGAAGATTTTCTCCGCAAGGCAGATAAAGATATTGCCAATGATCCGGACGATCCGCGTGAGGGAATCGGGCGTTTTCCGGGTATTGACAGGTTGATGTTTCTCATACCATGCGTAATCAACCGCCTCGATGAAGATTTATCTAAAAGTAAAGCAGTTGAAGATGCTGTTCCAATCATAGAAGGTCTCCATGCGATAAAAGAATGCATAAATAGTGTATTGGCCTATTATCTTCAGGACGATGTCGGCGGCGCTCTCAATTTACTAAGTAATGCCCTGTCAAATATAGACAAACTTTCCGGTACAAAACTACAATCCTATATTCGTTTCTTCCGTGACATGGCCAGAATTGCGCCGGATTTCCATATACTCCTTGATATGTTTGAAGGGTTTCGGGAGAGCAGACGTGTGAGACCCAAAGAACCGGAAATCGATGAATCTTGGTCACCTGAGCGTTGGTTGGATTATTACCTGGAACAGGCCAGGCTTGAAGAACCCCTCATCGCCATGGTTGATGCCGAAGGACTCACTGGAACGAGCCTTGAAAAAGGGATGAAGCAGATGATAGAAGAACGTGAGCAGATGGACAGGAGGATGGAAAAACAAATTAATTCTTATAATTTGACGAGAAAGAGGGATGCCGCCTTTGACCCTGAATATCCTGAGAAGTTCTTAGACCTTTCAGAAATTCCGGATATAAAGGACGAGGACGATGATGGGTATGAGGTCAGAACAATAAATCTCCGTTACGAGGAGGAGGAAGAACCTGAACCCTGGGCAAGTTCCCTGCCGGAAC
>JBHHYW010000018.1:0-14660 GCA_046757745.1 Candidatus Scalindua sp. | reverse complement strand
TCAAGGATAGAATTAGAAAATATTAAAAAAAAGAATTTAAAAGACGCAGGTGCAAGAAGAGCTGAGATCGAAATGGTTGCAGGTAAGCCCTGCATAGTATGGGGAGAACAATATACCGGTAATGAAATCTATACATGGAATGGAATTATCCTGAAGAAAGTAACAGGGAGTGGTTTTTCAAAGATGGCCACAGTTGCAACGGAAATAACCGAAAGTGTTCATATACCTGAAGAAAAATTTACCATCCCCCCGGACATTCAAATGAAGACCTTGAATATATCTGTATTACACGGAAACTAGCAAGAAGCAGGGAGTTATTCATCATTGTGCGTTTATCTTGTAACGCGTGTCATTAGTCACTTGTCGTTAATTAAGGAATTTAAGCATTAAGGGATTTAGGAATACTTCCATCCAACAATCATAATTCGTCAGTTATTTTATTTCCATCTGTGTTAATCTTCGTTTCTGAGGTCCACATATATTCAGTACATCTCTTCTTCACCTGTGAATTAGAATTGAAAAAATCTTGTAATTACTTTTTTAGTAAAGGGGGAAACAGGGGGATTTGTATGGTTTGGTTAGACGTTTCAGGACATAGTAAATTCGACGTGTCTTACCCTCTTGCTCAACCTGCAAAGAATTAATGTAATACCCGACATCAAAATAATAGAGAAGAGCTTTCTGTACAAGTTCACGCCACTCGCGTGCAATCTGTATATTGGAAACTTTCATTCCTTCAATATCATCCGGTATCTCCAGAAATAGCACGTCATCTGTCAGTGTCAAATCTGATCCAACTGGAATTAGCAATCCCTGTTCGTTTCGTTCCGTTCTATTTATGTTCAAACTTTCTTCGGGCGGTATCTTTGTGGCTTCTTGATTCTGTTCATCCATAATAGCTTTGACTCTGTCGCTGACAAGCCACCATTCAGCAAGAAGACGGTCTGTGCCCAGGCCGCTGTGTAGTTTGCTGGAAGTCTCCTCTCCATACAGGTTAATATCGTAACTGCAGGCAATGACGCCTAACTTGTTTATGTTCAGGTGCGCGTTCCTGGATTGCAGGGGATCGAATGCCCATGTTATGAGATCTATGTTGCGGCTCATGGCTTCTTCCCGTTGAGCCGTTTTTAACCTGAAGCCTACATTATGATTGCGATATTTCGGCAGTACTGCCATCATATGGGAATGTTGTGAAGGCCGTCCATAATGAATTGCAGCAACTCCGAATACGAAACCTATCATTAAGTCTCCATCAAAGGCGCCCATTGCAAATCCACCATGTTTACACACAATCCGCATGAATCTTGAGGGTATTATGTCAGCCTTATTAAATTTCCATACTGCTTCCTGCACTCCTTCGCAAGGTTCTAATTCTTTGGGTGTTCTTAATTGCTTGAACGTAATAGGCATTTGTTATTCGTAGTTAATTAATTAAGGTATTAAGGGATTTTTCAATCGTAATTCGTATGTCACAATTCTGATTTTTCTTCCCCGCCTGCTAGCCCGACAGCAATCTGGCGGGTACCGAACGGTACGTTCTGGCGGGTTGTCTCTGGCCTCTTGCTTCTATCTATCCTCAAGTTCTACTATTGTGGCTTTTAAACGGAATAGGATATTGTTTCAATGTTTGCCATAGTCTTGAGACCCGCGGGAGCTTTGATTACGGCTGGTATGGCATTGGCTGTAATTGCGCATGTTGCAATATCGCCATTGATACCATCTTTAATAGTCATATCAATATCTGGTGTTCCCTCAATAATAATACGGTCACGTGGATTGGGTTCTCCTACGGCTGCTTTGAAGACCAGAGTAATCACTTCCTTGTTTTCCATATAACCACGGCCAATCTGGCTGACTCCTGTTACTTTACCAGGCTCAATTGTGAGATCAGCAGTA
Source organism: Candidatus Scalindua sp. (assembly GCA_046757745.1). GTDB lineage: Bacteria > Planctomycetota > Brocadiia > Brocadiales > Scalinduaceae > Scalindua. Next base: position 12,764 of record JBHHYW010000018.1, on the reverse strand, counting down.
GTTACCTTGCCTGTGGCAATAACAGGATTTACAATATCTTCTGTCTTGTCCAGATTCCAGCCAATCTTGTGGCCAATCATATGTATAGATTCGGTCAACCCTACGTGCCGCAAAGTACCTTCTTTTACTTTATCATTGAATTGTTCTACCGTGAGACCTGCGCCAATTTTCTTCTGAAATGGAATCCTCCTGAATTGTGCATTTTGAATGCGCTCTACAGTTACTTTCTTAACATTACGACAAATACCAGTCATTGCCAATGGAAGGAAGTCCATCAGAAATCCCGGGTTTATGCCGGTAGCTAACACAGAAACATCATTCATTTTTGCCGCTACGTCAATCTCATCGGCTATTTCCGGGTTGGTTAACCATGGATGAGAGAGCTCTTCGCAGGTTGAAACTATATTAATCCCGAACGATACAATCTCGATAATTTGTGATTTGATATCTTCAAGGCTCGACGTGGTTGTCAACACAACAATATCAGCATCCACTTTACTGAGTAATGTCTTTGGGTCATCTGTGACACGCACACCGTAAGCTGAAGGTGATCCTGTCAATTCACCAATATCAAGATTTAGTTTCGTCGGATCAGAATCTATAGCGCCAACAATCTGTACACTATCTCTTTCAAGCAGATATTGAGTGATTTTATTCCCAATAGGCCCAAGCCCATATTGAACTACCCTGATCTTGTTATCCATTAAATTATAGAAATTATGAGACGTTTTTATTATATTGGAATACTTATTATTAACCGGAAGAAAGTACGGAATAAAAACAAAACGGTAAGTTCTCAATAAACGGGAGCATTCCCATTTTTCGTAGATAAAAAAGGTGGATTCACTTCGTTTAATCTGTCCTACATCATGCCGTACATTTGTTTAACTTGTAGGTGGATTAAGGCCAAAGGCCGAATCCACATATACACTTACACAATACCTGATTATCATTTGTCTGGCCAGAGGTAGAAATGTCATTAGATTATACTAAACAGCAAAAGGGAGAAAAATACCCTGGGTTAACTGCCTTAGGAAAAATACATCGTAGGATGGATAAAGTCAAGCTCATTATCCAAAAGAAAGACGAGGATTTCTATAATAAGCATCATCATTTGTTTGAGCAATTGAAAGAACCGAGGCAAAGATTCATAGATAAAATTATTTTGAAGATGGACGATGGCTCGACAAAGCTCTTTAAACTATTCCTGGTAAAACACAACCTGGCATTTGGTCCTGGCCAGGGTGCACTTAAATTTATCAAGCACGTCAATTTCCCGAAGGGAATTGAGAAGTCTTCGTTTTTAAACATAAAAGATATTGTAGAGAAACTCATTCTTGAGGAAGTCGAATCATCCGCCATGGATAAGAGTTTGTATCATGCCCTTCATAATGTGAAGCTGGGTGGCGCAAGTAGTGCCATAGCGCTTATGAATATTGAGGAAGTTAGAGGGGAAATCAAAGCGATACCGATCCACCTGTCTCAGAATGAAACAGCAAAACTTTCAAGAGAAACAGGAAACAGACTTGCTAAATACCGTATCATGAGTCCGGATGGTTTCTGGCCGGAACCGGACGACGTAACGACTAATGAACAGATACTGAACTGGGTGGAAGATGAAGCGCTGAAAACACTTCTTTTAAAACAACTGCTTGCACCTAAGGATAAAGAATTGTTGGAGGCTCTGAGCAAAGTTCATAATCGGATTGGAGAAAAAGCCAAAAAAGCCAAAGTGCAAAAAAGATTTAATAATACGGCAGAAATACTGAAGACACCTTATCATGATGCCGCACTTTTGTGGCTGAAGGAATGGAGGTCGACAAGGCGGGGAGGAAAGGCTATGGAAGAGTTAATATCCAAAACGTCGAAGGTCAGTAAAAATTATAGACAATTGGTATCAAGAACTGAACGAAAATATGATGTTATGCCATCCATTGCCAAAGATATAATAGCGGTTAAAAGGCTTCTTGCCGTAATGTTTAAGCCGTTTAGAGACTATAAACCTAATGGACAGATTGTGATCATGGATACTGGAATCGCACCTGTAATCTTACAGGAACATTTGTCAAAACTAAAAGAGCTTTCCGGTGAAGATATCGTAATTATCAGCGTGTTATCAAAACGTCTTGGAGGAAGTCCTCCTAAGAGAATTGAGCAGCTTTGCCGGATATATGTGGAAGCTGCTTACAATCTGGGCGCTAAAATCGTACTTTTCTGTAATACTATGGATGCCAACGCCAGACTAACGCTGGAAAAAGAATTTTCTATACCTATTCTTGGTCCCATTGTGCCTGCTGCTGAAGCCGTATTTAAATTTGAGAATAAGAAAAGGGTGGCAATAAAGAAAATTGGACTTGTTGCGACAGGGGCTACGATAGAAAGTGATGCTTATATAAATGAAATACGGAATCGTAATAAAGAGGCAGGAATATTCAGCGTAGCTGCACCTCTGTTTGCTACTATGGTTGACATGAGTGAGTTTGGCAAAGCGAGGGCTCATGTGGTGAGTCAAAGGAATATGTCTATTATTGAAGCGAATCTAAGGCCTCTAATGAAAAAAAACATTGATATCCTTATCCTGGGGTGTACCCATTACGGTATATTTAAGCAGGCGATACATGAGATATGGAAAAGCTGTACAGGAAAAGAGATTTACATCGTGGATTCTTCCAGAGAACTCTCTCTGTATACCCGGAATTATCTCAAACAGAATAAGATACGGTCCTTAAGAATGGGACAGAAAGGAAGAGTTTCCCATGTGGCCAGCGAAGAAGATGCTCCAAGATTTGAACGGAAGGTTTCAGAGATTACAGGATGTACTACTAATGTGATACCTATAGATATAGGCGAGGTAGTTGGCAGATTGAGTGAAAAAGACAGGTTATTTCAGAAGATAGTAGCTAAAGAGAGTAGGGAGGACATCAATTTAAGAGCAGGCATTATAGATTCTAATTTATCCGCAGAGGCCAAAGTTGCTATTGCGGACAAACTATATGGAATGAAAGATAAAGGTGACAGGCAGCCTAACAGTGAAATATTATCACCGGAATTGAAGGATGAACATATACAGGAAATAGCAGGCTTAACCACACAAAATGAGGAATTGTTAAAGATCCTTTCTCATATCAAAGATGTCACTCCTCAATAAATAGTTACCAGCCACAAAGGAGGATGAAAGTGATACTTAATCCCATAAGCTTCAGCGAGAACTAGTTCACAATTATCCTTCCCAACTAATTTTACGAGTTATCCCCTCTGCAAGAATTATTTACCCATGGGATGTTGAAATAACCTGCAGAATGTATAAAAGATATACAGATGAAATGTCTATCCAAAAAATATCCGGATAACTCTTTTTTTGTGTCATTTAGATAATAAGTTTAAGTGGTGAAACCAGTTAAGAACAGGCTCTTCTTTTTAATATTCCGGATTTTGATAAAAGTATTCATTGGTATCTATTTTGCGCTCAAGGCTCGGAAGTTCAAAGGCAATGTCATTGAACAAGATGTAGCGGAGACCTTCAGGTTTCCATTAACATTTAATGAACAAATTGTGAAATATTCGAGAGTGAGTTGATAGATGGATCACATTTTGCACACACGCATACGCACAAGTACACCCCCAACTATATATAGATGTAAAGGTATACTGCAAAGCTTTTTTCATGGGATGCGTTTACCTCCTGTGACGGTAAGTCTTCTTATTTTGCATCTAAATTGAGCGATTTTGTCCGCCAGAATGAGTACCCGCCTGGCCAAGCCGTTCGGACGGGTCGGGCTGGTAGCCGCAACCGTTCGGCTGAGCTCACGCCGATGCCTTGAGGTTGCGTAACCTACGTGGATCTGTCAAATGATGTAAAAAATCGCTCAATTTAGGTTGTAACCTTTTTCATGCTGGTTCAATCTTGCAGATTGAACCGAAACGTTTAGGTTCAGTTGTAGGTTGGGTGTAGCGGAGCGCACCCAACAAAACTATTTAACATTGTTATGGGAATTTCACAGATAATTATCTGAGTAATCTGTAAAATCTGTGGTTTCGCTTATAAGTCCGAAATCCGCATTCCGCAAACCGAAATTAAAAGTCGGACATGAAGATAAAAACAAAATTTCTCGGCGCCATATACATTTACATTATTGTTGTAGCTCTCCTGGCGTTGGGATTTGCTTACTACCATCACAGGCTTGTCTCTAAAAGGATTGACTCTATTCTGTATTATGAAAACAAGCTTGAATTGATATCACAACTGGAGCTCTCCATTGCTAAACTTCTCATGCCTGCCAACGATTACCTTATACACGGAAGTGAGGATGAGAGACATCTGTTCCACGATGCAGATACTGAGGTAAACAGGATATTTAAGATATTGGAGGCTGACAACCTTGCAATACAAATTGCAGCAGACGAACAGGAAGCCCTCTCCCGCCTGAAGGACAAATATTTCGTTGTAAGGAACATTTCCGTACAGATTCTTGACCTGTCTGGTCCCGTAGGCAATGCAGAAGGCGCCGTTATGATGGAAGAGATGGATTCTATAGTAGACGGCATGCTCAATGATATGAAGGTTTTCCATAAAAATAACCGTCTTAATGTTCTTGTGGAAATAGAAGTCATAGACGCTTACTTTTACAAATACATGATTATTGTCCTAGGTATATTGGCCGCAACAGGCATATGCGCTTTTTTTTACGGGTATTTTCTTTCCAGATGGATTATTTTGCCTGTAAAGCGTCTGATCCAGTATATGGGATTTGTGGAAGAGGGTGATCTCAGCCGGAGGCTGGATATAAACACAAAGGATGAAATAGGCTTCCTGTCTAATTCCTTCAACAATATGGTCTGCACCATTCGGGAAAGAGCAGAGGTCTTGAATAGCACTAATAAGAGACTTGAATCGGAAATTACAGAGCGCGAGAAGATAGCGAATTCACTGATAAAATTTGAAGAAAAATATCGAAAACTTATAGATACTGCACAAGATGCAATTATTGGCATTGGCGAAGATGGAGTGGTTAGTATCTGGAATAAATCAGCAGAAAAGATTTTCGGATATTCAGAAGGTGAAATTAAAGGGAAGCCGGTAACAACCATTATACCTGAAAGATACAGGGAGCAGCACGAAAATGGATTACGGAAATTTTTAAAGACTGGTGAAGCTAGAATAATAGGCAGCACAGTAGAAGTTTCTGGAATAACAAAAGAAGGGCTTGAGATACCGATAGAAATGTCTTTATCCTTTCAAAAGAATGAAGAATGCCAATACACTTTTACGGCCATCATCAGGGATATAACTGAAAGGAAAACGAGGGAGGAAGAAATCCAGAAGCTATCTCATGCAATAGAGCAAAGTCCGGTTTCTATTGTTATTACGGATACCGAAGGTAATATCGAATATGTTAATAGAAAATTTGTGGAAGTAACCGGATATACTAGCGAAGAAGTTATTGGAAAGAGTCCAAGAGTACTAAAATCAGATGAAACAACCTCTGAAGAATACAAAGAACTTTGGGAAACCATTACTTCCGGTAATGAATGGCGCGGAGAGTTTAGCAATAAGAATAAGGAAGGAGAAATTTATTGGGAGGCTGCCTCCATTTCGCCAGTAATGAATCGGGATGGAAAGATCTCACATTTTATTGCAGTCAAAGAGGACATTACAGAACGTAAGAAGATGGAGGACGTATTACATAAGAAGACGAAGCTTGTTCATTTGTTGCAGGATGTAGCGGTTGCAGCCAATGAAGCTCACTCTGTGGAAGAAGCCATGCGGATTTGTCTGGGTAAAGTGTGCGAGTTTACAGGATTCTCGGTCGGGCATGTATATCTGTTGGATTCAGAAGAAACCATGATTCCTTCAGGTATATGGTATTTTGATCGATTTAAGAAATACGAAAGGTTTAAGAAGGTTACTGAAACAAATATATTTAAAAAGGGTGTTGGTTTACCGGGGCGGGTTCTGGAAAGTGGGGAGCCGGCATGGATTACAGATTTAACAAAGGATTCAAATTTCCCACGGGCAAAATTAGTGGATGACATCGTAGTCAAAAGCGGGTTTGCTTTTCCTGTTTTGGAGCAAAAAAAGGTTGTGGCAGTTCTGGAATTCTTTTCAAGCAGGTTATTTGAGCGCGATGATTCCTTATTGCAGGCGATACAAACCTTGCATCTCAACTGGGCCGTATAACCGAAAGAAAACGGGCTGAAGAACAACTGCTTCTGGCCAAGGAGGCAGCCGAAGCCGCCAATACAGCCAAGGGCGAATTTCTGGCCAATATGAGCCATGAGATACGTACGCCGATGAACGGTATAATGGGCATGACGGATCTCTTACTGGACACAAAACTGACTCCTGAACAGAGAGAATTTACGGATACAGTTCGTAGCAGCGCCGACGCTCTGCTTACCATTATCAACGACATCCTGGATTTCTCCAAAATAGATGCGGGAAAACTGGAGATGGAGAACATTAACTTCGATCTGCGGGTTACGGTGGAGGGTATTATAGATGTTTTTGCCGTCAAGACAGAGAAGAGTGGTCTGGAATTCTCCTGTTTTATTGATCCTGAAGCTCCGTCCTTGTTACGCGGTGACCCCGGCAGGCTGCGGCAGGTGATAATCAACGTGGTTAACAATGCAATAAAATTCACGGAAGATGGTGAGGTGGCCATAAGCGTAAATCTGGAAGAAGAAACAGAATCGCATGCAACCGTGAAGTTTGATGTAAGAGATACGGGCATTGGCATCCCTGCTGATCGTAAAAATAGACTATTCCAGACATTTTCACAGGTAGACGCCTCTACTACCAGAAAGTATGGCGGCACCGGTCTGGGGTTGGCGATCTCCAGGCAGATTGCTGAGTTAATGGGAGGCCAGATAGGTGTGGAAAGCGAAGAGGGCAGGGGATCGACCTTCTGGTTTACGGCAGTGCTGGAAAAACAGCCTCTTGACCGGCAACAGCGCCCATTTGAACTTGGCGCTATTGCGAATATGCGGGTGCTGGTTGTTGATGACAATAATACATCCAGAGATGTCTTCAGAGCATATCTCGAATCCTGGCATTGCAGCGTAGAAGAAGCTGCTTCGGGTGAGGAGGCCATGAAGAAAATACGTGCTGCCGTTAATGAAAACGAGCCGTTTAAGATTGCCCTGCTTGACCTTTGTATGCCGGGATTAGATGGAGCCTCGCTTTGTCAGGAAATCAAGGCAGATCCCCAACTGCAGGATCTAATCCTCGTTATGCTGACTTCAGTTGGCAAGCGCGGAGATTCCGAACATTTTAGAAAGCTGGGTTTTGCGGCGTATCTGCTCAAGCCGATAAAGCAGTCACAGCTGTTAGACTGCCTCCGGATTGTTACAGGAAAACCCGGCGCTGCAGGTGAAGATAATTCCGGGCAGATAGTAACGCGTTATTCCATATCCGAGGACCGCAAGAGACGTGCTCGCATCCTCCTGGCCGAGGAGAATATCATCAATCAGAAGATTGCCTTGCGTATCCTGGACAGGAAACTTGGCTATCGTGCCGATGTAGTTAATAACGGAAAGGAGGCTGTTGAATCACTGGAAAGGTTGGATTACGACCTGGTACTGATGGACTGCCAGATGCCGGAGATGGACGGTTATGAAGCTACCCGCAGCATACGTGATGAGACCTCATTTGTCAGGAATCGCAGAATTCCGATAATAGCGATGACGGCTAACGCCATGAAGGGCGATCGGGAGAAGTGTCTTGAGGCCGGTATGGACGATTACGTTACCAAGCCCATAAACAGGCAGGAGCTTGCCGATGCGATAGAGAGGAACTTGTGTGTTGGTGAGAAATGAGAAGTGAAAGAAGCAGATTAAACACATTCTTCATGAAAAATTAAGAAAAGATTTTAATGTATCGAAAATTCAATGTTTTTGTAGGAGCCGTCTCCTGACGGCGACCGTAAGCGTTCAAATGTAAGAACTCGGTCGCCAACGGGAGTTGGCTCATACCACCGTATTTATTAACTTAACCTGGAAGGAGAAGGGGAAATGACTATTGGTAAAAAATTTGTACTGGTTTTTTCTATATTTTTTATAACTGTTTTGGGAGGCGCATACTTTGTCTTCAGTTCCATAAAGGAACAACAGGCTGATAAAACCATTATTGACCTGGCAGGACGACAGCGTATGCTGACACAGAAGTATTATAAGGAGTATATCAATGAGCTTATGCCCCTACAGGCACGCCGCATTCCATTTAAGGCGGCAGAGATTGCAACACTCCAGATCGTCGAAGATCGTAAGCAGTACACAAAGAACATCATTGTAAAGCTGAAGAAGGATGGTGTAGTTAATGTACACCCAAACAGAGAGTACGCCGGTATTAATGGAGGCATCCCTCTTCCGGCTACCTTTGTACAGGAAGTATCGGACAGTATAAATAAGAAGGGAGTATACAGCTACAGCCTCCTGAGCAAATGGAACATAAATAAAGAAAAAGGCCTGAAAACAGACTTTGAAAAAGAAGCGTTTGATTATTTATTTGATAAGAAGGGAACTGTATTCTCACGCTTTGTGGAACACAATGGCATCTTTACCCTCCGTTACGCTACAACCGATGTAGCCGTCGCCGCCGGCTGCGTCAACTGCCACAACAATCATGAAGAGAGCCCGAAGAAAGACTTTGAACTCGGAGACGTGATGGGCATCCTTGTGGTAAATATTCCGGTCGCTACAGTAAACGCTGAAACATCGGCCATCTTTGCAAAGTCAAATGATGGAGATTTCGGCAAAGATTCTTTTCTTAAGACAAAGAAGGTATTTGAAACCACTCTTGGAGCGCTCATGAATGGCGGCAAGGCGCCTCTGGACCTGTGAATGACAAAATTCACAGAACTTTCCGCGACAACTGACCCGGCTATCAAAGCAAAACTGACGGAGGTACAGAAATTATGGAATGCAACACGGATCTCCTTGAAAACGCTTGCAGAAGCTGAACCAAATTCGGAGGAATATTTTATTGCATCTAACAGCGCTTACAAAAGTAACATTGCCACCTTGAAGACTATGAATGAAGCTGTTGGCATTTATGTGGCGGGGTCAAACAGAAAAGGGGTCATGATATTGTGGACTCAGGCCGGGGCAGTAGACGTGGTATGTCTGGTAATAGGCCTTGGCTGGATATTCTTTGCACGCCCACTGACAGATTTGCTGAAGGAACTGGCCGCAAGATTGGCAGACGGCTCAAAACAGGTTTCAGGCGCAGCAGAGCAGATATCTTCCTCAAGTCAGACCCTTGCACAGGGATCTTCAGAGCAGGCAGCTTCACTTGAAGAGACATCGTCAACTATGGAAGAGATGTCAACCATGACCAAGCAAAACGCGGACAATGCTCAGGAAGCAGCCAATCTGGCGCGAAAATGCAACGATTCTGCAGAGAAAGGTAGTGCCGCAGTTGGTGAAATGTGTGATTCAATAGATAAGATGAATTCCTCCAGCATGGAGATTGTGGATTCAATGAGTAATTCTATGGATGAGATAAACACAAGCAGCAGAGAGATTGCAGAGATTACAAAGGTAATAGACGGCATAGCTTTTCAGACCAATCTCCTGGCTCTTAATGCGGCAGTAGAGGCTGCCCGTGCGGGTGAGCATGGGAAGGGCTTTGCCGTGGTGGCGGAAGAGGTGAGGAATCTGGCGCAAAGAAGCGCTGAAGCGGCAAAGAACACTGCATCCCTGATAGACGATTGTGTGAAAAAGGCAGACAAAGGAACAGCGCTTACTGATAAGTGCAGAGATACCCTGCAGGGTATTGTTGAAGATGTTAAAAAATCTACAGATAATACAAGTACTGCGTTACAGGAAATTGTCAGCAGTGTTGGAAAAGTAACAACATTGACGAATGAGATATCAACCGCATCTGCGGAACAATCTGAAGGAGTAAATTCTGTGAATGGTTCAATACAGCAGATGGATCAGGTTACACAGCAGAACGCTGCTACTGCGGAAGAGGTGGCGACTGCAAGTGAAGAGATGTCCGCACAGGCACAGACATTACAGGATCAGATCAAGTTATTAGAAGCACAAGTTAGCGGCGGCAAGATTGATGACAGGGCAATGAACACCAATCAGAGACAAAAACATTTACAAAGAGAGCTTTCAACTGCAAATGTAAAAGGCAATGGTCACGGTATATCAGAACCTGAGGCTCTAATCCCAATGGGAGAAAACAGAATTGAGGAGCATGGCGAGCATTTTAGTGACTTCTGATAACAATTTAGGATTTCGGATTGCGGAATGCGGAGTGAAGGAAGAGATTTCGAAATCCGCATTCCCTGGCTCAGACCGCAGGGCGGATTGCACCAGGGAATGCTGAAATCCGAAATAGAAAATGGAGAAAGCATAATGGCAAAACAGGAGATTTTATTAGAGAGTGGTACCAATGAGTTAGAGCTTTTAACATTTGTACTTGGCAATCAATCTTTTGGTATGAATGTACTCAAAGTCCAGTCAATTCAACAACATGACCCTTCGTCATTAACTAAAATACCAAGGGCTCATCACGCCATGTCAGGCATGATGTTGTATCGGGACAAAACCATCCCTTTAATCGATCTGTCTACGGCATTAGACCTGGAAAACGGGCATGAGTATGCTGGAAAACAGATAGTGATAATAACTGAGTTTAATGGTGTAGTTAATGGCTTCCTGGTAAATGATGTGAATCGAATTTACAGACTGAATTGGGAAGACTTTATTCCATTGAACAGGGCGTTAGGAAGTTCAGGAAAAAGTATTACGGGGTCGGTTCGAATTGATGACATGGATATTATGGTAGTTGACCTGGAGTATATCCTTTCGGTAATATCTCCAAACCTTGCTATTGGCGATATAAATGAAGAGACAGCAAAATTATCGAGCCTGAAATCACGCGAAGAAGTCAGGGTTTTCTTTGCGGAAGATTCTAAAACTATCCGTAATAATGTTATCCGTATATTAGAAAAATCCGGTTATAAAAATGTAAGGAGTTTTGAAGACGGGAAACTTGCCTTTGACGCTTTGGCAGAACTGCGTGATCAGACGGATACAAGTGAGTCAGATGATTCACATCTGCCACACGTATTGATTAGTGACATTGAGATGCCTCAGATGGATGGATTATCTCTATGTAAAAAAATAAAGGAAGACGGTAAGCTTGAACAGATAGTTGTCATAATGTTTTCCAGCCTTGTCAGTAAGCAGATGAGTCTTAAATGCAAGAGCGTTGGAGCGGATGATTCCATTACTAAACCTGAAATGGATAAACTGGTTGCCATGCTCGATAGACTGTGCTTGGAAAACACCAAACCTCACACTGAAGAGGTGGCACTGGAACCCTGTTTATCAGCAGGTTGAACCGGCAATGGATAGTCGATTTCAGCCAGAAAGAGAGGAATCTGTAGACCACAATTAAATCTTGATATTAGTGTCTTCGGTACGCCATGAGGCGTACCAGAGTCCGCATAGGGGTTCTTATGTACTGGTCTATGAGGTTAATGAAAGTGAAAAGGTAGTTACATTGATGGACTTTGACTATCATGACAATATTTACAAATAGAGTGATTTCCAGGATTATCAAGTCTTCAGGGGGAAGGGAAATAAGCTTTTTTATCAACCAGTTTAATCCTTTTGCTTCTTTTCTCTCTTTGGGCCCAATATACTGGCCTCCTTTCAAGTTTTCTACGTGCTGTATCCCTGCGAGATACAGCATAACACTCCGTTAATAGACTGTCTACTGTCGATAGGGGGGTTAGTATAGATTGTTGTAGAATTGATCAAGTGTTGGATTTGCCAAAAAGACCCTTCCAGAATTTGTCCTTGACAGATATGTAGCCGAATAATATATTAGGTGAACATTTGTTTACCCCAGTTAGAAGGAAAGCTATGCCTTGTAACGTAGTAAAAAATATATAACGGGTGATTATCGTCAGGTAGGTAGGGTTAAAGCCCAAATTTTCTAACGGGGTTCACCTAATATATGAAAACTGAGCTTACAAAAAAACAGCAGAAGTTCCTGTCATTTTTGACGAAGTATATCCGGGAAAAGGGTTATCCTCCTACTATTCGGGAGATTGTGTACCACTTGAAACTGGCAAGTACCAACAGTGTAAAAAAGTATCTGGATATACTTGAACGCAAGGGCTACATAAAGAGAATACCAAACAGCCCAAGGGCAATCGAATTGTGCGTGGAAACACCCGAGTACCACACAAGGCTGATACCCGTAGCCGGAAATGTTAGGGCCGGAGAACCCCACCTTGCAGTTGAAGATATTACAGGACATCTGGCCATGGATGCATCAGTGGCTCGTTGGGATGATACTTTCTTTCTCAAAGTAGAAGGGGACAGCATGATAGACGCCCATATTCGGGACGGTGATTTCGTATTAGTTAAATCTCAGCAGACTGCAGAAAATGGTGACATAGTAGTTGCCATTATCAATGATGAGGCGACGGTTAAAAGATTTTTCAGGAGACGCAATAATATTTATCTGGAACCGGCCAATCCAATCATGAAGCCCATAGTTATCAAAGAAAGCCAGGCTCAAGAGATGATTATAGTCGGGAAGGTTGTGACGGTGTTAAGGCAGATTAAATAAATATGATTACAGAGATAGGCGAACCCATAAAGGTAGGCGTAGTTTTTGGAGCCAATTGTATTGGCGGGAAGAAGATAAAACCAGTGTGGTTTATCTGGAAAGAGAGACAATACCGCATTAAGGAGGTAACGTATACGTGGACTAATAAAGAGGGAAGCGCCTCTGT
>JBHHYW010000017.1:0-15550 GCA_046757745.1 Candidatus Scalindua sp. | reverse complement strand
CCGTATAACCATTGCCGTTCCGACATAAAGTTTGTGGAATATGCCTCCAGAGGTGTGGTTCCTGTCCTGTCGGCTATAACCCCGTACAAGAAACATGCCGTTCATGGATCCAATGCCTTTCTGTTTGAAGACAATAACAGACTCAAGGCCATACTGGAAGACCTTATACAGAACCATACACTGCGTAAAGAAGTTTCCCGAAATGCATATGATTATGTCAGAAGTCATCGTATGGAAGGTCAACATGCAGAAAAAAGAGTCGAATTTTACAAGAATCTCTGCAGAATGAAAACCGTTAAGGACCTCAAGGCGCTCAAACTCAACAGGTTAAGCCAGACAAGCGAAGCGTATGATGTGGAGAAAACCGATGCAGAGGTTTTCCTTCGTAAGGGCGTAGCAAATGAGGCAAACGGCAATATCCGGGATGCAAGATTTTTATACAAAAATGCTCACGAGCTTATGCCCTGCTATTATCTTCCACTTTTCTGGCTTGGTTACAGCTATATGAGACATAACGATGAAGAAATGGCTATGGAGTTTTTTAATCGTACTATAGAAAGAAATCCCCGCTCTGTCAGGTCTTTACTTTATCTGGGCAACATTCTCGAATGGAGAGAAGAGAAAATGGCGTTACAAGCCTACAAGGCGGCATCATCTATTTCGCCATCCTACGCACCATCCATCGAAGCAATTGCGCTGTTTTACGAGAACAGAGGAGATTATGCAAAGGCGATAGAATTCTACAACCGTGCACTTGAAGCAAATCCGTTTTACAGTAAGGCCATCTGGAGCCTCGGTAGAGTATATGCAACCCTTGAAGAAAAAGAAAAAGCGCTCAGCGCTTTCAGGATTGCAGCCGATATGGCGCCATTGCATAAGGAATATCAGCTAAATCTGGCAGAGTATCTTTTCGAGACAGGTAGTGTTGAAGAAGCGGCAAAATATTGCCTGAAGGCATTGGAGATTGATAAATACCATGCGCCAACACGCACACTGATAAATAATATTCTTAATCTAAAGAACAAGTCGGCTTCAAAACCTCTCAACTCTTACGGGCATTAATGCTTTCCGCTTGCTCTTTACTGCACTTTTTACTACTCTCCTCATTATTGGTTTATTTCCTGGTGTTAACTTACGCAAGTTCGACTAATAAGTACTAATGTTCGTTTCAGGTTTTATACGGTTAAATACTGTGCATTTCAGATATAGCATGGCAGGATGAATATCAATTTCAGGCATGTAAATTTAAACGCAACACACGTAAGGAGGCGTTTGGATGAAAGAAAAGTGTATGCATATATTACTAACCGTAGCAATCTTTATATTTTTTGTACCTGCATCTACTCTGGCAGAAGAAGAGAATACAAATATACTGTTCATCTTTGATTCATCAGCAAGTATGACGAACCCTATAAGTGACGTTGAATCCAAGATGGAAGCTGCAAAGAAGGCGCTGTCTGAAGTGGTGGGAGACCTCCCGGCAAATATAAATGTTGGGCTTGAGGTCTATAGTCACAGGAAGGCAGATAGCTGTGATGATATAGAGATTGTTGTTCCGGTAGCCAAGCTGGACGTGGATGGAATAAGACAAAAAATCGACTCCCTGCAGGCATTGGGAAATACACCAATAGCCGCTGCACTGGAAAAGGGCGCCTCCGAATTACGATCACTTAAGGGTAAGAAAATCATAGTCTTAATATCTGATGGAGAAGAGACGTGCGATGGCGACCCCATAGGGACCGCAGATCACATCCGGAAAACAATGGGCATAGATATTGCTATCCATGTCACAGGCTTTGACGTAGATAACATGGCGAAGCAACAACTCTCCGGTATAGCACAGGCAGGCGGAGGAGACTATTACAATGCAACAAACGCCAGGCAACTGAAGCAAAGTCTTGTAGAGATAAAAGAGGATACGATAGCGGTGAAAGAACCACCAAAGACACTCAATGTAATTAATCTGCTGGCACAGGAGAATGGTGGGCATGTGCTGTTGTCAACCCAGGACGTTTGGATGAAAACTAATGACGGAGAAGAACATAAATTCCTTATCCAACCGGTTGCTGAAGCAGTGTATGCCTTCGAGTACAACCAGACGGCAACCTTTGACACTTTCATAGTATTCGTTCCTGAGACTGACGTGAATAATCTAAAGGACTTCGAACTGCTGGCAACGACGAGCGACCCACAGATAGGGCCTTTTCACCTCATTGGCTGGTTTCGGGCGGAGAACAAGAAATTTGATGGGTCAAGTTATCAAGTATTCAAATTCCCGATGGTAACCGCCAGATACCTTAAAGTGAAATTGTTATCAAACTACGGGAAAGATATTCTCACCGGGCTTTACGAGTTCCAGCTCCTGGGTGAGTTGACAGAGAATTAAATATACGAATGAGGAGCGAGGCATGGAAACAGAAATCAAACTAAATCTTGGTTGTGGCAGTCAACTTAAAAAAGGCTTCGTCAATGTTGACAAACATGGTGATCCTGATCTGCGACACGATTTAGAAGTATTTCCCTGGCCCTGGCCTGATTCATGTGTTCGCGAAATTGAAATGAATCATGTGCTTGAACATCTCGGTCGAGATACCGATGTTTACCTGAACATAATTAAGGAATTGTATCGAGTCAGCAAAGATCAGGCATTGATATATATCACCGTGCCACATCCGCGACATGATGATTTCCTGAATGATCCGACGCATGTAAGACCTATTACTCCCGATGGCCTGGGCCTGTTTTCAAAAAAAAATAATGAAGTATGGATTAAGGGGGGAAATGCTAATGCACCGTTGGGAGTCTTTTTGAATGTTGATTTTGAGGTTACCCATATTCATGTTACCCCTGATCCTATATGGATTAAGCTGCTTGCCGATGGAAAGAAATCTGAGGCTGAATTTGCATCCGCAACAAAGAATCACAACAATGTTATAAAACAGTACCGAATTACGGTGAAAGTTGTAAAGTAAATATTACATGCTGTTTATATTATAGATAAACAAAACGTGGTTTATTGTTACTCGCGCCCGCATCGTGTGCTGTTTAACTCAGGAATTATTTATAATATTACATTTAGTGAAAGTCTATTCACTCATTTCTACCATCCTTATTTCTTTAAACATTCAATCCCCGGGTGCATCTTACACAGATCCTTAGAAATGTAACCATTTGTACCTCTATGAATTAATTTTGCACTTGAGTAAAATAGCGTGAAATCTGGTGAAAGTATCCTGTCTAAGGCAAGTCTATCCTCCTCAGAGTGATATTCAGCGTAGATAATACCTATATCTGTATTTTCCAATATCAGAAGTTCTTCTAAAACAGGAATCTCACATCCTTCAGTATCTATTTTCAAGATTGAAATTTCTCTAATCCCCTTATTTGTTATTTCTTCTGATGCTTTAACAAGATTTACAATCTCACTTTCCCCTCTTGTCTCATAGGACATCATAATAGAATCTTGAGCTGAGAAATCCTTACCATAGAATAACTGGCACTGTTTTGTCTCATTATATAACCCGTACTGGAACGTTTTAATATTATTGAAATCTTTTGTGTTCTTTTGTAAGTATCTATAATTTTTTAATGATGGCTCATAACAGAATATTTCTGAATCTGGGAAGCAAGAATGAAAGTAAATCGCAGCTGCCCCGACGTTTGCACCAACATCAACTATTGTCTTAGTAGAATAACTTGGTAAATTAATAATAGGATAATCATGGCCATTAAATACGGCCATAATTACATTTTTCACATTGTTTGGATAAAAAAATTTCCGCTCCTTACCCAGTATTGTAATACCCATTGTAGCCTCGGAATCATCAATACAGGAATTTGAAGTACAATTGCTTTCCATCTTATCCTCCTTCAAGTGGACATTATTTTAAGGATCTAAGTCTTTTCCAGGTTGAGCCTGGAAAAGATGACGCTTACAGCATGAAAAAAACTAATAAATACAGATCCTCTCAACTTATCGACAATTATTATTGAAGCGCCTCTTTAAGAAAACCCTCCTGATTATGCGCGCTGAATATTTCGTGGCCCCTGTCTGCAATCTCTCCTCTTTCCGTTACACTGTTAATATACCTGCAGCATGTCTCAACTATGGAACCATAGTCTACAAATACAATCCCTCCTTCAAACGAAAGTTCCACAGATTTATCATTTCCGTTTTCTGATACAATAAACCTCTTGTTCGCCAACAAGAAAGAGAGGCGAATAATTTCCATAACCTTACTTTCGTAATAATGAATATTAATGACTATCTTAGATCGTGATATCAGACGATCACGCCGCAAGCCATACACACCAAAAGTTGACTCTACCCTTAATCCTTCCTCTTTCAACTGCATTATAACGGCTCTCCTACGCTCGTTAAGTGTACCATAGAACAGGACGTCAATATCCTCTTCGTACTCTGGCAGATCTGAAATATAGTCAAGTTGCGGTACATAACCAACGCGGCACAGCCTGACATTCCTGACATTATATTTCTCAAGGGCTGCTATGTTTTGCGGGCTATAGTCCCATACCTGGAAGCGACTCAAAAGATCTATGTACTCTGGTTTCAACCACGGCGAGCCTTCCTGGATCTGCTCCAGGTTATACAGAATACTCTCCGGTGGAATATTTATATCCCTGGCATGAGGCAGTAGGTTAGCACCAAGGACTACAGGTGTCCCCGATATTCCCCATGGATATCGAACGATTGGGGCAACATAACCCAGGTTATTAAAAGCGTAATGCAGTGATAAGGCATGTTCATCGAAAGAGTGGGAGTGTATATAGTTCTCTGGTGTGGCAATATAGATACAAAAGCGGCCATGGACCTTTTCCGCCCTGTTTGTGATTACTATCGACTCAGAACACAGTTTTTTATAATATGCTTCTTGTTGCTGATTAGAACGATTAGCAAGTGACTCGTAAACTCTCCTTACTCCCTGGTTACTTATTTCAATCTGATCCTGTTTCTTGTGAGAAATGAGACCAGTATCAACAGTTGCCATAGCAGGGCCTATGCCTGCACAAGTTAAACCTAGATAGTCAACACACCGTTCAATCTCCTTTTCGGCCTTTTCTGAGTCCAGCAGGTCTTCTTGTAACAAGATCAAGGCATCGTCTGAGAAATAAGAACCTACCAGCTCGTAATATGTTTTCCATAAACTTAAAAAGAACTCTTCCTGTCCTGTATCCTGAGGTAACATCAGATTGGAGAAATCACCACGTTTCTTGAGAGAACTCACACTCGAAGCGGGATGACGCACTAAAACAACTGGGCGAATATCCGTATATCCAAGCGCTTTCAGGCAACGCTTCCAGAAGGGCCATGTGATTACAGTTCTCGGATCTTTCCAGCCCCAGTGTGTATTCTGGAAAGTATTCTTCGTATACTTCAAAATAGTTTCATACAAGGATTCAGGAAATTCTGCCTCTTCCAATCGATGGCATGTTTCTCTCAGCTTCAAGTCTTCATCAAAACCATCCGTGTTGCAACCGGCATTTTTCAGAAGATCCATATTTATTACCTGAAAAATACGGTTTTCCCAGAATCCTTTGGGATTGTCAAAACTCGGCGGCTGTAACGGCCACCCTAACTCTACACCCAAGACACTCAACATATGCGTCAACATGGACGTTCCGGACCTGTGCATACCCATGACGGGAACTACGGTTTGAGGTTTTCTATCTATTAGCATTATCTATAAGCATCCTCAACAGATGATTTGAAGCAGCTTTATATCCTTGCGCCCCGTGGTTTACATTCAAGTTTCATAGATTTGACAGAAGCAACTGAGACACCGTTTATGTTTTATCACCCTGCAAAATCCCAACAAACTCCTCCGCACTCTTCTTCCATGTATGTTCTTTCATGTCTTTGCCAGCCTGTGCGCCATATGATTTCAATTCGTCTCTGTGTTGATAAGCCCATTCCAGGTGTTCAACCGTTTCGTCTAGATCAGGGTCATCCCATTCAGCAACCTGGGTTCCACTCCCATCATTAATACATAACGGTTCCATTTTCTTTATCATAATCGAATTGTCCTTATTGATAACATCCTTATGGCCGCTGCTGTATGACGCAATCACCGGTTTGCCGCATGCCATATATTCCATGAGGACAAGATTAGTACCCCCCTCGCATCTATTTGGAAACAGGCCAATATCACTGTTCTTGTAGATTCTTGCCATCAGTGCATTAGGACGAGGGACCAGGGTAATAACCCTCTCTAAATCCAGGCCATTATCCTGAAGAATCTTATTTATTATCGTAACATAATCCTTCGATGTGATATCGAACTTGATGTATGGAGAAGCCTCCATAGTTTTCATGCTGTCTGCCCACGGATTAAACCACGAATTTACAAGCACAACATCCTTGTGCCTGTCCTGCAGAACTTTATATGCCTTTATCACAATATCCTGCCCTTTGCGAAATTCAAATTTGCCACCTGAAAAAACTACAAATTGATCCCTGAAAAGTTCTTTCTCTGAATGAAATGAATTGAATATCTGCGGATCTGTTCCCTGTATTATGGTAGTTACATTACCAAGCCCATGGTCTCTAAGAACCTCCTCACACCATTTTGATCCCGCAACCACAATGTCATAATTGTCTCTACCATTTTGAATATATTCCTGAGAAAGTATGTTTGTTTCAAAGAATGTGTATCCTGCCTTGAAGGTACCCTTTAAATTCGGGCCACATGGCAGTAGAGTTATATTATCCATCGCCTGCAGAACAGGATAATCCACATGCTTGATTACACCGTCTTTAATCTTTTTGCCTTCTGCCTCTTCGATTAATTTACTTTTCAAGAAATAAAAATCTAACTCATCGCCAATATCAACAACACTGAACTCATCTGCAATATATTTTACCTGCGCAAGACCAGACATCTCCTTAACGAGGTACATGCCGCAAACACCCCATCCGAAATTATTTCCTCTGGGCAGAATTAAATAGATCATTATAATATACCCACTCTTTCAGAAGAATCGGGTTTTCTACCAAGCCTTATTTCCATCGCCTGATCCAGAATCTCAACCATTTTATCCATTTGACCCTTCTTCATATACTGCCGGCTTAAACGAGTACACGCATTTATTTTAAGCATATTTACGTCGACAGGTGTAAACGTCGGCTTTTCTTCACATGACAGGACAAACTCAAAATGTTTTATCGCATCATCTACATTGCCTTCTATCTCCTCAAGTTTGCCGAGTATAAGATTTGTCTGTGGATGATTCGGGTCTATTTTATATGCATTCTCCGCCCACTTCCTTGCATTATCATAATCCTTTATTCTCTCGTAAACATCTGCCAGAGCCACCGGAGAACTTTCATAAATATGCAACTTACTGTTTTGCTCTCCGGAAAGTTGCATTGCCTTTTCATAATATGGAATTGCCTCTTCAAATCTGTCCAGGTCAAAAAGGTTTCCTGCATACAGGTAAACCGTTACAGGATTATTCTCGTTCTCTTTAAGCTGTCCATTCAAGATTTCCATATTTCGCATTTGCTTCCTTTTGACAATCTCCGGATCAGAATAACCTGTATGTAATATCATAATATCAGTAAAGTGTGTTTTATATCCAACCTCCTCGATAGAAGGTAATATCTGTTCATGTACTTTGTACCTGAAACGGACCCTTGGATCTCTTGGAAACATCCTGATCTGATTGAATACTGAACCGAGTATTCCGTCCAGAGAATTCTTAATTACAAAACTGAAACTGCAGTTTAAACCATATTCATCCTTTATCTCCTTTATTTTCTTACAGTTTTCTTCTGTGATAATATCATCCGCATCAGTCCATAGTATCCAGTCAGATGTTGCTTTTTCAAGAGATGCATTTCTTGAATATGAGAAATCATCTTTCCAGGGATGGCATGACACCTTTGCCCCAAATTGCTCAGCAACATGAATACTATTATCAGTTGAACCGGTATCAACAACGATAATTTCATCTACAAGATCACTATAGGATTGAAGACAACTCTTTAAATTGTCTGCCTCGTCCCTGGCGATTATACATAGAGAAATTGTCTTTGGCATAGTAACTATCCCACATACTCTGGTTTATTTAGTTTTTCTCCCTGAATCAATTTCGCAAAACTTATGCCAGATAATATAGACCGACGATAATGCACAGATGCCAGGAGGTGGCAGCAAAGATACCATGACAACTCACCCCCCTGCCTTCCTCCATTTTTTTTAACATCAGTCTTTATAGCCCTCCGCACCATGCGTTAAAATAAAAGACAAACGTAGGGGCGAACGGCCGTTCGCCCCTACACAGATTTAAAATGCAAATTCCTATGATTAACTTCTCAAATAAAAGAAATTTATCACAGGCTAATACAATACAAGGTACCTGCGAGAGAATTTTACCACAAATATGTTGAGATATTATACAGACTGACAATTAAGCGGATGTGCAAACTGAAATGACCTTATGAAAACTGCTGCACATAAGCATTGATGTCACAGTTGCTTACCAGCTAATCCATATAGACATTCAGTCACAGTTTACAAATTTCGCTTTGGCATGGGTTTAGCGATAACAACGCTTAACTTAATATCTGGCTAAGCTGATTTTCGATGTTACCTGTAACAGTACGCCATCGCTAAACCAAGCCAGGCCGGTTTTTTGGCCGAACTGGAGATATTATTGTAACAACTCTCCGTATAACTTTACGAATGATAAAATCGAAAACTGATAAGAATGATTGTTGATAAAACATACAGAAAAAAGAAGTCTTCACAAGATATTGCCACAGGAAGTCCAATGGTAAGCAATACAGACTTGTTTCATGAAGCGTTTAAACTTCACCATGCTGGTAATCTTGCAGAAGCAGCAAATCATTACCATAACATTCTGAAGAATGAGCCGAATCACGTTGATGCAACTTTTCTCCTGGGCACGCTGAATATACAACAGGGAAATCTTGAGATGGCCACAACGTTCCTTAGGAAGGCAATCTCGCTTAGACCGGATCATGTGGCAGCATATAACAACCTTGGCACTTCACTTCAATCACAAGGCAATCTCAGCGAAGCAGTAGTAATTTATAATAGGATAATTGAACGCAAACCAGAATATGTTGAAGGACACATCAATCTCGGCAACGTGCTTCAAGAACAGGATAAACTTGATGAGGCAATAGAATGTTATAACCGGGCAATAGAGATCAAACCAGACTACGCTGAGGCACACTATAATCTTGGTAATGCACTTAGAAAGAAATATAAACCACATGAAGCGGTATCATGTTTCAGTAAAACAATAGAACTCAAACCTGAATACGCCGAAGCACACAGCAATCTCGGCTCCATACTCCAGGAACAGGGTAAACTTGATGAAGCGGCATCATATTTCAGCAAAGCAATAGAACTCAAACCCGAATACGCTGAAGCACACAGCAATCTTGGTACTGTACTTCAAGCACAGGGCAAATCTCATGAAGCTGTGGCAAGACACAGGAAGGCAATTGAGCTAAACCCAAATCATGCTGAAGTACACAATAATCTTGGAAATATGCTCCAGGAACAGGGCAAACTCGAAGAAGCGGCAGAAGCATACAAAATGGCAATAATGCTGGAACCCAACCATGCCAAGGCACACAATAATCTCGGCGCCGCACGCCAGGAGCAGGGTAAATATTACGAGGCAATGGAATATTATAAACGAGCAATATCACTCAAACCCGACTACGCAGAGGCGCATATAAACAGATCATTTGCACTTTTGTTGACAGGAAACCTTGAGGAGGGTTGGCCGGAATATGAATGGAGATCACGTGCGATAAATTGTACTACTCAAGCTTTCCAGCAGCCCAGATGGGACGGTACGCCGCTTAATGGCAGATCTATCCTGGTACACACAGAACAAGGTTTTGGCGATACAATCCAGTTCGTACGTTACCTGCCTATGGTTCAGGCAAAAGGAGGCCATGTAATTTTAGAATGTCAGAATAGTCTTTTTCGCTTATTGAAAAACAATGCAGGAGTTTACGATGTTATTGAACGAACACCAAATTGTGAATTACTTAGTCATATTGATGTTCATGTTCCCCTCTTAAGCTTACCGGGAATATTCGGCACCACATTTGACACGATACCATCAGTCACACCTTATATTGTGGCCGACCCAGATCTTACAACGCAATGGCGTACTCGACTTAGTCATAGTAATGCTTATAAAGTGGGTATTGTCTGGGCAGGTAATCCATTACACAAATATGTATACTACAAGCGTTCATGTTCACTGGCAGATTTTGCTCCCTTAGTAGATATTCCCGGACTGGTCTTTTATAGCCTTCAAAAGGGACCGGGATCAGTAGAGGCCAACGACCCACCCAAAGGAATGAATATCATTAATCTGATAGATGAGTTACATGACTTTACAGACACGGCAGCCATAATCTCAAACCTGGATCTGGTTATTTCAATAGATACTTCAGTCGCTCATTTAGCCGGTGCTATTGGTAAACCGGTATGGAACCTGTTATCTTTTGTACCGGACTGGCGCTGGTTTCTGAATCGTGATGACAGCCCATGGTATCCAGGCATGCGTCTATTCCGGCAAAGCCGGCCCAATGATTGGACGGAAGTATTCAAACAGGTAAAGAAAGCATTAATTAGTGAAATATCTACAGCAACAATCATACATTTATAAGTTTATATTATAAGCGTTAAACAAAGAAAGAAATGATACGAGACCAGTCAAAAACCCAAAGATTTGGAAGCTTTTTGGAAAGGATTAAGAAAGAAACTTATCCTGAACCACCAAGCGAATTACATACATATATAACACGCTACATGGCCGACAGGCTCTTAGACAGCCATTCTATATCTAAAGGCGTAAGAATATTAGATGTAGGATGCGGAAAAGGCGTAGCATTAGAATATTTCAGGAGTAAAGGATTTTCTCCAATAGGCATTACATTAAATGATGAAGATTTATCAGTATGTAAACAAAAAGGTTACGAAGTATATGAAATGGATCAATCCTTTTTAGATTTTAACGATGAAAAATTTGATCTGATCTGGTGCAGACATTGCTTGGAACATAGCGTTTTCCCTTATCTCACATTAATAGAATTTTTTCGTGTATTGAAACATAAAGGTTATCTATATATTGAGGTACCTGCTCCAGACACAGATTGCAACCATCAAACTAATCATAATCACTACAGTGTATTGGGCAAGAGTATGTGGATAGAATTAATAAGACGCGTGAAATTTAATATTCTAGATGTTAATGATATTAGCTTTGAGGTTGCAACAGGCCCGGATATTTATTGGGCATTTACTCAACAAAAAACTTAAACAATTTATTAATTTAACTGTCTTTCCTAGTGAAAAGCAGCATACGGATTTACCAGAAACAAATTAAATAGTATTTATTATCAGCGGCTATACTGCTCTATAAGCGACATAACTTTACAACAATTACTATTGTGGTTACCAAAAGCAAACACAAGAAGCGACTATCTTATAAACAGGCCCAGAATAGACCCATAAGGAGAAAAAGAATTCTTTCAAAGGACAATAGAACAGGAAGTTCAGAGACAAACAATAAGAACATGCTCCAAGAAGCCCTTAAACTTCACCAGAGTGGCAGCCTTACAGAGGCAGCACACCTTTACCATAAGATACTGGAGAATGATCCTGGGCATGTTGATGCAATCTTTCTCCTGGGCACATCAAATCTACAACAGGGAAATCTTAGCCTGGCCGTTACATTGCTTAAGAATACGATTACTCTCAAACCGGACCATGCTCGAGCTCATAACAATCTTGGCACTACGCTCCAGGAACAAGGCAAATTAGACGAAGCGATAGGTTGTTATGGAAAAGCAATAAAACTAAATCCCGACTATGCTGATGCACACTACAATATTGGTACCCTGCTTCAAAAACAGGGCAAATATAATGAGGCAGTAACGAGTTATAACCGTGCAACAGAAATCAATCCAGACTACGCTGACGCCTACTACAATCTTGGTATCATATTTCAAGATCAGGGCAAACTTGATGAAGCGGTATCTAGTTATAAAAAGACAATAGAAATCAAACCGGACTATGCTGAAGTGTATAACAATATGGGTAATGTGCTTAAACTTCAGGGAAAGTTAAATGAAGCTGTTTGCTCTTATAAAAAGGCACTGGGATTCAAGCCTAATCTTGCCGAGGCATATAGCAATATGGGCGGAGTGTATACAGATCAAGGCAATCCGGCCGAAGCAATATCATGCTTCCGGAAATCACTGGAATTAAAACCGGATACCCCTGAAGTGTATAATAATATGGGTGATGCATTTAAAGAACTGGGCATGATAAACGAGGCTCTCTCCGGTTACCAAAACGCATTACGGCTAAAACCTAACCCCGGGATCGAGGTAAAGTCATCCCTTATTCTCCCGGTAATCAACGAATCAAGAGGATCAATCAATCAACAAAGAGAAAGAACATTCGAGCAGATCGAAACGATGAAAAACAGAGGCCTTATGCTTGAAGACCCGCATAAACAAATTGGTTCAACAAATTATTACCTTGTATACCATGGCCTTAACGACAGGGAAATACAGGAGAAAATAGCTTCATTTTATATTAGTGCATGCCCTGATCTCGTCTGGACATCATCTAACATCAACAAACAAAGACAACCACATGATAAAATCACGATTGGAATAATCTCTAACTTTCTCTGTTACCACACCATTGGAAAATTAAACTATGGAATTATAAAGAATCTATCCAGAGAAAAGTTTAACGTTAAATTGTTTCGCTTTTCAGGTGGCAAAGAAGACCATCTATCAAAGGCCATTAATGAGGCGGCAGATGAAGTTGTCATGCTGACAAAGAGGTTAAAATCGGCCCGCCTGGAAATAGCAGAGCATTCTCTGGACATCTTATTCTATCTTGACATTGGAATGGATCCTTTGACATATTTCCTTGCATTTTCGCGCCTGGCTCCGGTGCAATGTGTTACGTGGGGACATCCGGTAACAACCGGAATACCCAATATGGACTATTTTATATCATCAGACAAATCTGAGCCGAAAGGCGCCGAGGAACATTATTTAGAACAATTGATACTCCCGGACAGATTGACTACTTACTACTATCGTCCGGAACTGCCTGAAGTGCTTACACCGAGGAATTATTTTGATCTTCCGGAAGATTACAACCTTTACGTATGCCCTCAGACCCTTTTTAAGTTCCATCCTGATTTCGACGATGTGCTTGGAACACTATTGCGACAGGATACCCGGGGATTATTAGTCCTGATAGAAGGCAAGCATAAGCATTGGACAAAATTATTGCAGGATCGTTTTTCGAGTGCATTTCCTGACGTGTTTGATCGTGTAAGGTTCCTGCCTATGATGCCTACTAAAGACTTCATATCTCTGCTAAAGCTGGCCGATGTAATTCTTGATACACCTTATTTCGGCGGGGGGAGCACCAGCCTTGAGTCTTTTGCCTGTGGCGCACCGATTGTGACATGGCCGGGTGAATTCATGCGTGACAGACTTACACTGGCCCTCTACAAACAAATGGGGGTCATGGACTGCGTTGCCGACAATGCTCAGTCGTATCTGGATATTGCATTTAGACTCGCAAATGACAAAATATGGAGAGAAGAGATCAGGGATAAAATCAGAGCAAATGCCGATGTACTGTTTGAAGACATTGAAGCTATACGCGAACTGGAACGTTTTTTCGAAATGGCTGTGGAAAATAAAAAAGAAAATTTTAATACTTATATTTCCTCCGTTACATAAAGGGAACAACCTGATACAGGAGAGATCATGAGACCACTATTAGATATGGATGTTATCCAGATAGAAATCACCAATGCTTGTGTGCACCAGTGCTCCAACTGCACCCGTCTTGTCGGACACGCCAAAAAGCCGTTTTTTATGGAGATGGACTTCTTCGTGAAGGCGGTTGATTCACTCATAGATTATCCAAAAATGATCGGAATTATGGGTGGTGAACCGCTGCTGCATCCTCAATTTGCAGAGATGGCAGTGTATCTTAAATCAAAGGTTCCTGACAAGATCAGGTGCGGCCTCTGGTCAACCCTGCCTAAGGGAAAAGAAAAGTATGCCCAGATTATTGCAGACGTATTCGGTAATGTCCTGTTAAACGATCATACACTAGGAGACTTAAATCACTCTCCCATGCTTGTAGCAGCTCAGGATGTAGTCGCGGATGAATTTTCAATGTGGTATCTCATTGACCGTTGCTGGGTACAGAATTGCTGGAGTGGCTCAATCACGCCAAAGGGCGCCTTCTTCTGTGAAGTGGCAGCCGCTTTCGACATGGTCTTTGAGGGACCGGGAGGATGGCCTGTGGCGCCTGGCTGGTGGAAAAAAACTCCAAAGGATTATGTGGAACAGATGAACCGGTATTGTGTGAACTGCAGCGCCGCACTTCCCCTGCATGCAAGGCGGGACACAGAAGAAATTGACGACGTAAGCCAGGGAAATCTTGAGCAACTAACCAAAATAGGTTCACCTAAAATCAGGAGAGGTAAATATACCCTCTACAATAAGGGCGAAAGAAACAAAGATTATCATATCAATGAGTTCAGAAACAACTTTGAGTATGCTCAGAAAATTGCAAGTAAGTACGATCTTCAATTGAAACCCAATAAAATAGGATATTTTCAGCCATTTCTCAAAGAAAACAAAGTACATCAAAACATTAAAGAC
The DNA here is from genome assembly GCA_046757745.1 of Candidatus Scalindua sp. Lineage (GTDB taxonomy): Bacteria > Planctomycetota > Brocadiia > Brocadiales > Scalinduaceae > Scalindua. Next base: position 819 of record JBHHYW010000017.1, on the reverse strand, counting down.
AGCAAGCCCTCCCTGACAGCAAAACAGCCAGTATAACTATTACATAATTACGGTTCTTACAGGACAATACAATATGGATCAAATGGTAAAAGACGATAAAAATTTGTTTCGAGACGCTCTTAAGCTTCACCAGGATGGAGATCTTACAGAAGCAGAAACCTTTTATCACATGATACTAGAAATTCAGCCAGAACACATTGATGCAAACTTTCTCCTGGGAACACTGAATATACAACAGGGAAACCTTGATAATGCCACTATGTACCTTAAGAAGACAATTGCACTCAAGCCAGACCATGTGGCAGCACATAACAATTTTGGCGCTGTACTTCAATCACAAGGCATGCTCAGTGAAGCGGTGGTAATTTATAATCGGGTAATAGAACTCAAACCAGATTACGCCGAGGCACACATCAATCTCGGTAACGTATTTCAAGAGCAGGGCAAACTTGAGGAGGCATTAGAATGTTATAAACTAGCAATATCACTCAAACCGAACTACGCCGAGGCACACTACAATCTTGGTAATGCACTTAAGGAAAAGTATAAACTTGGAAAAGCTGTAGCAAGCTACAGGCAGGCAATAAGACTCAATCCAAGCTACATTGAGGCTTACTGTAATCTCGGCTCTGTGCTTCAAGAACAGAGTAAATATGATGAGGCTATTACAAGCTATAGGCGGGCAATTGAGCTAAACCCGAGCTATGTTGAAATACATAACAATCTGGGAGTTGTACTTATAGAACAGCATAAATTTGATGAGGCTATAGCAAGCTTCAAGCAAGCAATTATGCTAAATCCAGACTATGCTGATGCACA
>JBHHYW010000016.1:0-15668 GCA_046757745.1 Candidatus Scalindua sp. | reverse complement strand
AAATACAAAGAAAAAGTCGTTGGGTTTTTGCTTTTTAAAACCCAACCTAATTTGACAGAGGAGGAAACACAAGCAATGTCAGGATTCAATAGAGGTAAGTGGCTTGTCATGCTCACGGTTATTGTGATGCTAATGAATAGTTGTGTGACTAGCCAAAAGACAACAGTGAAGAAAGGAATGCCTGAAAAAAAGGCAATGATACCGGCAACTGAATTAACTGAGGAAAAAGCGCCTGCCCTTGAGATTCCCAACTATCCTGAGAATGTTGCATTCAGTACAGTTACCGGTTTTAATGAATACGTAATTGGACCCGGTGATATACTGACAATCACCGAATGGAAAACTACAGGACCTTCTGCTCACAAACTCCCTGTTAGGCCGGATGGTAAAATATCATTTTCCTTCTTTGAAGATATCAAGGTTGCAGGGCTTACTCCAACACAGGTAGATGACTTAATCACCAGTCAACTGGAAGGGTTTGTTAAAAAGCCAAGGATAGATGTAGTTGTCACGGTGTATAGAAGTAAGAAAGTTTCTCTTTTTGGAGAAATTAATCGTGTAAGTGGTGTGCCACAATCAGGTCCAGGCATTTATCCCCTTAAAGGCAAAACAAAATTAACAGAGCTCCTCCTGGATGCCGGTAGTGAAACTACGAAAGCGGATTTGAAAAATGTCGAGCTGATAAGGCATGGCAGGTTGTACAAGCTGAATCTCTTAAGCGCTATGAGGCTAAAAGATTTAAGCCAGGATGTGTTGATTGAAAATGGCGATAAGATAACAATCCCTTTACTTCCTCAATTTAAAAAGGAAAAGGAATCAGAGTCCCATGCATTTGTTATGGGTGAGGTGCAACAATCCGGCTGGTTTAAGTTTACTGGTAAAGCTACAGTATCAGAAATGATATCAAAGGCTCAGGGGCCTTCAATTATTAGCGCTGATTTGAGGCACGTAAAGGTGGTAAGGGGTAGTCCGGAGAATCCTGTTCTTATTAATGCTGATCTCAAAAAGTTATTTTATAAAGCTGACATGAGCCAGAATGTGCAGATTATGGATGGCGACGTAATATTTGTTCCCAGAACAGGGCTTGTTAAAACAAGGGATTTTCTTGTTAAAGTTGGCAGCATCTTAAGCGTTGTATTAACACATCCTGCGTCTTTCCGGGAGCAATATACTACAGGCGGCAGCTTACGTATTGATACAAACGTTTCAACAAGATCGCTGGAAGAAAACAAAGCATTAGGCGGTTTTGCCGGCGCTAATCCATAGTTGGACTCATTAAACGGTGTCGTATTAAAGGTGTCTTTATATAAAGGATAGCAAGAGGCAAAGTGAATATGGCGAATGCTGCCTGGTATAATCCGGAAGATAATAAAAAATGGCTCAATACGAATTAAATCTGAGAGATTACACAAGGATATTGAGGAAGAGGAAGTTTATTGTTATCTTTTCCACCATTATGCTAGGCTTCTTCAGCCTCTTCTTTGCCACTTTAATAAAACCTATACCACTTTATAGGGCTACATCAAGCGTGAAGGTAGATGCCTCAACCACTCTGGCCGGATTATACGTCGAAACCATAACATATTCTGATGCTGATACCTTAGAGACACAATCTGCCATTATTACCAGTATTCCTGTAGTTGAATTAGTTGCCAGGGATATAGGCCTGATTGATAAGGAGATACCCAGTGAAGACGTCCGAAATGACCCTGAATTACTGAATATAGTTCTCGATTTGAAGGGTAAGCTTTCAACAGTTGTGGAAGGAGAGACTAACATAATAAATATATCTGCAGTTTCTGAGGACCCTAAGTACTCTCAGACAATAGCCAACAGTACTGCCAGGATGTTTCAGCATGCAAATATTATGGAAAAAAACAGGCGTAACATTGAAGCAAAGAAGTTTATTGAAACACGATTAGAGGAAGTTGGTAACCGGTTAAAGACAGCTCAAAAAAAACTAAAGGCGTTAAGGCAGGAAAAACGCTTTGTGACTATGGAAACTCATATTGCACATACAGTCCGCAGATTGGAAGAGGCAGAAATAAAACATAAAGAAGTTAAAAAGAGATTAGAGGATGTTGAACTCTTAATCGAACACCTGAATGTTCAGAAATCTTTGCCCAAAGAAAAGACAGAAGGATTTTATGCAAAGACGATAAATCCTATATTTTCGAGCCTTAATAATCGATTGGCTGGCCTCCAGTCCAGAAGAGACATATTAATGCTTGATTATACCAAGAACCATCCTGAAGTACAAAGAATAGATTTAGAGATAGATAATACAACTGAAAATATGCTGAAAAATTTAACTGGCGAGAAAGAGAAACTAAAAGAGATCGTGAAGATTACTGCCGAAGAAATGAAGGAACAAACGGCCGAGTATCGTTCACTTCCGGAGATAGGCTTCGACCTTGGAGATATTGAAATGCATATTAAGAATAATCAATTACTATTATCTGAATTGGAATCAAAGCACCAGGAAGTATTGATTCAAGAGGCTGAAAAGATTCAGGAGATAACTATAATCAGGCCTGCGCTTGAACCAACCGTACCTGTGAATCCGCCTACTACTGCAGCTACAACAGTAGTGGGCACTATTATAGGATTTATACTTGGGGTCGTCATGGCCTTTGTTCGCGAGACCGTTGATACATCAATTGGTGCAATTGAGGATATAGAAGCATTTCTCGGCGTTCCAGTCGTTGGGATAATTCCGTTCATGGGTGCAGAAGAGATAATGGATACATTGTTACAAAAGAAGGATTTGGAGCAACCTGAAGAGGTACTTGAACTGAATGCTCGATTGGTTTCTCACTTTGCGCCAAAATCTACTATGGCAGAAAGCTTCAGGGCTATGCGTACGTCAATAGAATTTATTATAAGTGATAAAAAACTTAAGTGTCTGTCGTTTACGAGCACAACTATGAGAGAAGGAAAAACCACCACAATAAGTAATTTTGCAATGACATTGGCACAGATTGGGAAAAAGATACTTCTGGTTGATGGAGATATGAGGAAACCAATGATAAATAGGGTATATGGAATAGAAAGGGAGCCGGGATTATCAGATGTTATCCTGGGAAATTATAATTGGGATGAGGTAATAAAGACTGACACTGATATTATGATGGGAGAGATGGGAATGGAGGATATAACAACAACTGCCCCGGGGATAAATAATCTTAATATAATGACTTCCGGTTTAATTCCTCCAAATTCCACAGAGTTACTTAATTCAGCAAGGATGAGTGAAATACTTTCTCAAATGAAAGAGGCATATGATATTGTCTTGATTGACTCTACACCGGTGCTCCCCTCAACCGATGCAGTTATACTGGCGGCAAAGGTAGATGGTGTTGTCATGGTAAATCAAGTAGGCCAGATTGCCAGAGGCGCCCTGAAACGGGCAAAGACACAACTCGACAATGCAAAAGCAAACATTATTGGAGTAGTCCTGAATGGCCTCAAACCTGAAACAGGCAGGGAGTATAAAGATTATGGTTATTACGGTTACTATTATTCTTACGGTGCGGAAGAAGAGCCTCAACCGTGGTACAAGAGGTGGTTTCGCGGATGGTTCAAGACGCCTGAGATAGTCAAAAAACTTCTAGAAAAAATAAAGGGGAAAGAACAAGAAGAACCGGAATATGACATAGAAGAGGAAATCTCTGAGGAAAATGCCTGGGGAAAATGGTTAAAAATCGTTATTCTTATTGTCACATTGACTTTTATTTTTTGTGGTATGCTATGGCAATTTGAAATCATAAAAATGTGAGTATTGAGTTGGCAAAGCGATACAAATTATCAGGAAACAACCAAAATGGCTAGTGGTGTAAGATTATTAGACGCAAGATTGATTGTGATCCTAGCAATAGTAATCCTTTTTTGTGCCTTTGCTGCCTTTACTATTACAAAGGTTCCTCTGGCAACAGCTCTTTTGGTTACAATAGGGATTGTTGTAGTTATAGTAAGCTTTGTCTGGCCCCCGATCGCTCTTTATATATTAGTTTTTTCGATGTTACTTTCTCCTGAATTTGGTGAGCGCGGTACACAGGGAAAAGGGTTTACGTTAAGACTAGACGACTTACTTCTGGTATTAATATCGTTTTCCTGGTTTGCAAAGACTTCTCTTTATAAGGAATTAGGACTTTTCCCAAAGACTCCCTTAAATCGTTGGATTATGGCTTACACCGGGGTCTGTTTTTTTTCAACTATTCTGGGAGGACTTTTTGGAAAGATAAACATAGTTGGACTTATGTTTGTTTTAAAGTATTTTGAATATTTTGTGGTGTTTTTTATGGCAGTCAATTTTATAAATACAAGGCAACAATTGAGAATATTTGTAATACTGTCATTAATAGTATGCGCAATAGTTTGTTTTATTGCCATGAGTCAACTCCCTTTAGGAGGGCGGGTAACAGCGCCTTTTGAAGGTAAAGAAGGTGAACCCGGTACCCTGGGTGGATATTTAATATTGATGTTATCTGTTAGTCTGGGTCTCTTCTTGACAAGTGAATCAAGAAAGGGAAAGGTACTGTTATCAGGATTAATGTTAATAACTATAGTTTCAATCGTTGCCACGCAGTCCCGGGCAACATGGTTGGGATTGCCATTTATGTATCTGTGTTTTATCATTATGAGCAAAAAGAGATTATTATTATTGGCTGCACTGGCAATACTTATTGCCATAGGCCCGTTTCTTATCCCTCAGAATATAAAGGAAAGATATAGTGGTACATTTGAAGTAGAAAAGGGTTATCAAGCTAAGATAGGAGGCAGGAATATACCGCTAGATTCTTCTGCAACGCTGAGGGTACAAAGCTGGCAGGGAATCCTTAAGGATATTAAAGTTCACCCTATTTTAGGATATGGAATAACAGGATATTGGTTCATAGATGCTCAATACTTCAGGACATTAATTGAACTGGGCATAGTAGGTTTGAGTATATATATATTCTTTATGTATAGAATTGCCAGGTTCTTATTAGAGGCGTATCGTATTGCCAGTGACAGCTTTGGCAAGGGCTTGACTATGGGTTTATTTGCCGGGTTTATATCCCTTCTCGTGCATGCAATTGGATCAAATACCTTTATTATTGTCAGGATTATGGAGCCTTTCTGGTTTTTAGTGGGAATGGTAGTCGTATTATACAATATTGACAAGGGGAAATCGGGAGCATCCTTATGAATCAGATGTACAAGAAACAAATGCAATAAAAGAAACAACTATAAGGAAGCCATGAATGCAGGAAAAAAGCAACAAAATAACTTAATTATATGAGGAATTTCCATTTAAGTTTTTGTGGTAGGTGCGAACTGCCGTTCGCCCCTACTTTAGCCTTGATGATGCAAGGGTTGAGGCGTCTGTTTGCGATAGGAGGCTCCTCTTATTGGAGATTTTAGTCCGCCAGTAGGGCGCTAATTTAATCAGTCTCCTGGTTTCTTGGTTTCCTTATATTTCTTTGTTTTTTCCCTGTGGAATAATACAGTTGCCCTACTCAACAGGGAAAAAGCTACACAGAATAAAGAAAGAACGTCTGCATGCCTGACCATATACACCGCCATCGTCATAAGAAAAAGCCTTTCTGGCGAAGAGCCCTGGCATGGTTGGGAATACGTCACATAACAAGGAAAATGGTAGCCCTTTATGTATTAGTTTTTATTGTATTGGTTCCTCTTATACCTTTTATTTATAAATTTATAAAGGCTTTTGCAGAATATCTTGTCATAAAGGAGAAGATCCCATAGGATTTGAATGATTTGCAAGGGCATAAATGTGGGGAGAAGAATCACTCTTTTTACGATTATAGAAAAAGAGTATAATGTGGTAAGGTGGTAGAATGAGAAGAAGAAAAAGAAAAATACCGGTGCAGAAGAGAAAGAGATACAAGTGGTGGATTAAAAATAATTATATATTTTTAATGATAGTAGGGGTAGTATGTTTAATAATAACATTAATACTTATTTATGAGGTTTCCAATTTTGAAAGGACCCGAAATATGGAGGCATTATTGCAAAAAAGCAGAAGGGATATGCATTGGGAAAAAGGAATAACAGATCAAGATGTGGAGGTACTCAAGAAGAGATATCCCAATATTAATTGGGAAACGACCTGGGACAGGTCAAGATGGATCGGAGGAAAACAGGAAGAGAGGGAACGACGAAGTGAGGCTAAGGCAAAGCAGAAACTACGACAGAGAAAGCAATAATAGTGAAATAAGGCCGAATTTATGGTGATGTAATTGTTTCATTTATTCACGGCTGAACTTCACAAAGATGGGATTAGACACCAATTTTCCGGGTATATCTAAGCGGTAATAAATTAGCTCACCAGGGTTAAAATAGTCATCCTTAAAATCAACTACAAAAGGTGTTGTTTTAGAAAGAGTTTTTATGAGTTTGCCGGAACGAATGATCCTCACATCAACATTATGATCTCCCCGGCCTGACGACGAAACCCTGATCCTTATTTCCGGATTATTCTTTAACTCAATAGTTTCTCCCATGACGGCCTGCTTGTTAGTATTAGAACCGAAGATAGAGAAATCCTTCAATACAAACCTCTGAAAATTATTCCCTGACCGACAGGCATACATCCTGCCTTGTTTGAGGGCTAGAATGATTTCTTCCCTGGTCTTTTCCTTCACTAAGAAAACGGTAGGGAAATTACCTAGCTTTTCACCACCCATTCCCTCTTTGTGAAAATCTGCCGTTGATATACCCCATGTCGGCGTATCCCTATTACCCCTGCAATAATCAAACAAGACCCTGTCCCACTCCTTGCCCGGTTCTGTTGTCTTGATCCAGGTTCCATAAAGAGACCCAAATCCGGTGTATCCTTCAGTCATTAATAAAGCTTCAGGATGAGGGGGAGTACTTACCATGATCGGCCCTTTTCGGACATTCGCACCAGCACTAGCTTCCGGGTGTGTCCAGAAAGTAGCGCCGCCTCTATTTCTAACATAATCAATCAGTTCTTGATAAGGCAAGTACCCTTGATCACCGTGATATTGGTCAAAGGGAGAACTCTTAAACGGATGATATTCTATCAGCATGAAAGATGAGAATACCAGGATAACAATACCTGTGATTCTGTAATTATTCCTGATTATTAGAACTATCCCCAGGAATAATGGAATCAGGAATATAATACTCCCGGGTAATAATTGCCGGAGATACCTGGTAGAAAAACCGTTGTGAAGTACGGGAAGATTTCTGTAATCCTCCGGATTCTCCATGCCTATGACAAGCAGGTGCCTCTCCCAGTTATGGGCTGTAAGGTCTCCCTTAAAATAACTACCGGCCCAATAGTAAAAGGGCGCTGATTCGGATCCCGGAATTACTATCATATCCGGGTACTTTCTGGATATCTCTGCAATATTTTGAAGATATTTATCCGCACCTCTGCTATTAACAGAAGGTTTCTCAACCTTTTTTCGCAGGATATTTCTAAAGGGAAAAAGACCGTATTCCAGGGTCATCCTATCATGATCATTAATGAAAAGGACATCAAATCCCCTTTTCTTTGCCAACTTAACAAGAAAATCCAGATCGTGAGCGCCATCACTGTACGTTGTACGTAAGTCGATAAGACCGGCGACTTGTTGATAATCTCCACAAAAGCTATCTTTTATACAAAAGATAATAGAAAGCGATCCAAGAATAAAAACACATGATATTTTCTGTATCATCATTATTTGTAATAGTTCGTCTCACCGAAAGACGCGAAGGACTCAAAGTTTTTAAAAAAATAGTGAAAAGACCACAAAACCGTTTCTTCCAGATAAGGGTGGTTTCTATACCTGCTATATATCTGTCGCATTTGAAAATGCGACTTAACTTGTTTTTTTCTCAAATTTTTCTTTGCATCCTTTGCGTCTTCTTGTCCTCGGCGACTTTTGTCCGGGGAGCGGTGAACAATTGCTGCGCAACAAACTGTCATACAAATCATCTACTTGCCTTACCATAACGGATGCATCAAATTCAGGATAGATCTTTGCCTTTCCGTTTTTACCCAATTCTCCGGCCATATCCTTATTCCTGATAAGTTGTAATATGGCTTCACCCAATGCATCTGAATCCCTTGGAGGAACAAGTATACCGTTCTCACCATTCCTTACTAAATCAAGTATTCCTCCCACGCTACTGGCAACAACCGGTTTGCCCAGGGCCATTGCCTCAATAAGGACCCTGCCCATACCTTCATTCAAAGATGGTAAGACAAAAATATCAAAGAGGCAAAGTATCTCAGAAGCATCAGACCTCCACCCGGTAAAAATAATATTCTTCCTTACCCCCAGGGCCTCTGCGTGTTTTTCAAGCTCCGACTTTAAATAACCATCTCCGACAATCACAAAAACTGTTTTGTCAATTTCTTCAATAATCTTTTTTGCAGCCGAAATCAGATATTTGTAACCCTTGATGGGAACTAACCTGCCAATGGTTCCAACCACATTATAACCTGGAGGAATTCCTAATTCATTCTTCTTGGTTTTAGCATCAATACTCTTATTCACAAGCTCGTCTAGCATCACACCGCTATGTATGATAGCAAACTTTTCAGGAGAAGCTATCCCTACTTCAAGGTGTTCCTCCTTCTCTCTTTTTGTCAAAGCTACAATCTTATTAGTCATAAACGAAGATATTTTTTCAGCAAATACAAAGATCCTTGTCATGACCGGGCCATAATAGCTATGGAACACATGACCATGCGGGGAATGTATAATTATTGGTGCTCCGGCTAAATAGGCAGCCAGCCGGCCTAGCGCCCCCGCTTTGGAGGTATGCGTATGAACAATGTGAGGACTGATTCGTTTTATCAATCGGTAGATACTGATAAATGCCGGAAGATCGTTCTTAAACGATAACCTTCGTACCAATGAAGGCAAAGTAAATAATCTGACACCTTTGGCTTCTGCCAGAGAAATATCGAGCCCTACTGCCTCTTTTTCCATAATACTCATATTAGATTCCAGCGAAAGGCCATGTACCAGAAACACCTCATACTTTTCCCGGTTCAGGGCAGAAACAGTAAGCAGAGTAGTTTCAGCAGACCCCCCTTTGTCAAGACGCGTAATAATATGTACGACTCTTGTTTTTTTCAAAATCGGTTAACCAATTAAATTATAAAAAGTATCTCCTATACCAATGCTGAAAGACTATCAGGTTCCATAGTTGCCATGATGTGTCCATTTTCTTACTCAGATGTTTTTTTATCATGTGGTCTATTACTTCATATTCAAAAATATCCTGCTTATTAATAAAATCCCTGGACAGGAAATCATCGATTAGGAATTTCAACTCCTTTCTGAGCCAGACTCCGATAGGTATTTCAAATCCCCATTTCGATCTATTATGAAGAATAGGCGGCAGTATGTCTTTAAAGGTTTCCATTAATATGTATTTCCTTTTCAGTCCTTTAAGTTTAACACTACCCTCCATTTGGAAAGCAAATTCAACTACCTCATGGTCTAGAAAAGGAACCCTTACTTCCAGTGAGTTTCTCATACTCATCAAGTCAACCTTTGTCAGCATGTCCCCGGGCAGGGAGTTTTTAACTTCTACATAAAGCATCTTATTGATATTATCACCTGCAAATTCATTTAACTTTTGAGAAATAATTCCCTGGCCTGTTTGAAAAGATATCTTATCCCGGAAATGGTGTTTGATCAACTTCTGTCTTGTATCAGGTGGGAATATTTCCTGCCAACCGTAAAATCTTTCTGCAAGAGAACCGCTCATACCCCTGGCAAATTTTTTGAATCTTCTGATGTACTCTGAATGTTTCTTGTCTCTGGAATCAGGGAAAATGCCTACAAATGGTTCTATTATCTTTTTCTTTATTATGTCAGGTAATATCGAATAATAGTTAGCCATGTACTCCCCCTGATACATTCGATAGCCCGCAAACAGCTCATCAGCTCCATCTCCTGCTAAAGCTACGGTAACATGTCGTTTAGTCTCTTGAGAAACGGCATAAGTAGGAACGGCAGATGAGTCAGCAAATGGTTCATCCAGTGTCTCTAAAACAGCAGGGATTGAATCGAGTATATTTTTATAATCCAACTTAAACTCGTAATGTTCGGTTTTGTTAAACTTCGCTACCTCCCTGGAATATCTGGTTTCGTCAAAGAGCGGCATATCTTTATAACCGATAGAAAAGGTCTTGACGGGGACTTCAGAATTCCTGGCCATAAGGCCGACAATTATACTGGAATCTATCCCGCCGCTCAGAAAGGCTCCTAACTGAACATCGGATATCAGCCTTTTCTGTACTGCATTCTCCATTAATTCATATAATTTCTCTTTATAAAAACCTATTCGTTCACAACTTTTCTTTGGTTTATTTTGCAAAGGGATAACATCTGTACTAATATCCCAATACTTTCTGGTTACTATAGTCTTTCCTTCTGCCAGTAGATAATGTCCGGCTTCAAGCTTGTTTATGTTCTTAAAAATAGTTTTTGGCGCCGGGATGTAATTGAAAGTCAGATACAATTCGAGGGCAGTCCAGTCAATCTCCTTAACTACATCATGATCACAAAGTATACCCTTAATCTCTGAGGAAAAGATTAAGGTTTCCCCATCCCAATAATAGACAAGCGGTTTGATTCCGAGTCTGTCACGGCATAGCCAAAGTTTCTGTAAACGTTCATCCCATATGCAAAAAGCAAACATCCCATTAAGTCTTTTCAGGCAGTCAATTCCTTCATCTTCATATAAATGTATGATAACCTCCGAGTCTGTATTGCTCCTGAATATATGTCCTTTTGCCTCTAATTCAGCCCTGATTTCCTTAAAATTATATACCTCTCCATTATAGACTAACCAGATAGTTTCATCTTTATTACACATAGGTTGGTGACCGGCATCTGACAGGTCAATAATACTGAGACGGGTGTGTCCTAAACCGACTTGTACCTTTGTGTCTTGAGATTTTGAATTTGAACTGACAAAAATACCTTCATCATTAGGACCACGGTAGGCAAGAGATCTGCACATCTTTTTCAGAAGCGCCTCATCAACTAGCACTCCTCCATAACTGAGCTTACCACAAATTCCACACATTTTTTTTCTATCCCAAAAAATAATTTTGCATCACAAATACTTGTCTATTATTGGTGGATTCGCTTCGCTTAATCCACCCTACCTCGTATCATACATTCGTTACACGTAGGGTGGATTAAAGTCTTCGGCGTTTTTTGTCCGGGGAAGGCCCAAAGATTGAATCCACCTTTATTCTCTTGCCTATCGTTTACATCATCTGTCTTTGGCACGACATTAACCGTTTACGTCAAATTGAACTGTAGGGGCACGATTAATCATGCCCCCTACATCATTCTCTGCATAGCGCTAACCATCCGTCTGGATACTTGTGCCCAACTCATTTGTGTTTCACTCCACCGCCTACCTTCATTTCCATATCGCCTTGCAAGACTATCATCAGTTAGTAAGAGCTTTATGGCGGATGAAATATCCTCCGGGTTATCCGGGTTTACTAATAGGCCGGTCTTCCCATGCTGTACAGCGTCAGAAACACCACCTGAATCGCCGGCCACTACCGGGAGCCCACTGGCGCTGGCCTCAAGGAAAGAAATGCCGAATCCCTCAACAAGGTCAAGACGCCCCGGTATTTCCCTGCTGGCCATAACATAGATATCGCAAGAGGCATATATAGCCGGTAGTTTATTGTTTGGAATAAAACCTGTAAATACCACCTGATTTTCCAGGCCAAGAGCTTGTGCCATCTTCCGCAACCTCGTTTCTTCAGGCCCCTGGCCGACTATAGTGTAATTTGGTATGAGACCTTGTTTTTTTAGTATAGCTAAAGCTTTAAGGACATAATCATGCCCCTTGTTCAAATCCAAACGTGCTACAGTAAGTAATTTCTTTTGCTTATTATCCTTGTGATGACTTTTAATAGGTTTGAAACGCCGAGTGTTCACACCATTTAAGATTACTTCAATACGGTTTTGTTCAATTCCCAGAGATATTACGAGGTGAGCGCTGTAGTTACTGACAGGAAAAATCCCTTTGGCCCTGCGAAGGGCTACAATGCGCCACCCCTTTAGGTAATATTTTAAGCGTCTCCGCCAAGACGTTTTATCATCACGGATTTCAGTTCCATGAACACTGACAAAATAGGGAACTGGGATTAAGTAGTACCACAGATGACTGATCAAAGATGTAATCCAGACAACATGCAACACTGCATCAATATGGTATCGCCTGAGCACCCATGGCACATAGAAGAAAAAGGCTATGTGGCGTAAGATTGGTAATGAGGGGGTACGAATTATTCGATAACGGCATCCATGATCAAAGGTTTTGGCATCGGGAATCCCGGTTGCCAGAACGGTTACCTTATTTTCCCTGGTAAGGGAAGTAGATAATTCCTTTGTGTAAGCGCCAATTCCCCAACTACGAGGTGAGAAATCCGAGCTAACCACTAAAATGTTCATTTTATGCTTTCCTTTCACCGTAAAGCCGCCACCACGAATCTCCCACCGGTAGTAACTTTGTTTCAGATAATCCACTGTGTGTTAACCATTTGCACATCTCATTCTTCTTGTAATAATTGGTAATGGGTTCAGATAAACGGTCAAACCAATCAACATATCCAACACGAAAACCATACTCTTTGTATTCTTTAAAACGTATGAAAGTGTCGTGATTTACCAATTTTCCCAAATAGGGCAAATTACACATGAGATGATACATATTCACGAAAATGCCATAGTCGATCAGATTACATATATAAGCCATACGCCGAATATTATTATTGGAAAGTTTCTGTGAAACAGACCGTATAATTTTTAAAACAGCCTTGCGAGGGGCATAAGCATAAATCCATATAAATAAAGCTCCTCGATCACTCAGGAACGGTATTAATTCCTGATATCCACGCTCAGGTTCCGGCAGGTGATGTATTACCCCCAGACTATAAATAAATTGAAAGCTTCCGGTACTGAACGGCAAGTTGTAAACATCACTTTGTACAATATGAATGAGTTTATTATCGGCATTGTTTTTATAAGCAACATCAACTGCCCCTGAAAGGTCAACGCATATTACTTCAGCCCCTCGTTCACTAGCCTGACCGGCATGACGGCCAGCCCCGCACCCAATATCCAATCCCAGTTTTCCTTTGAAGAAGTTTGCCGGCAATGGTTCAATAAACGCCTCAAAGTTATCACAATCATAATTATGAAAATGTGTCCACTCATAACCGAATCTATCTATAGTTTTCTGTTTTTGAACTATCACCGAATCTCTTTCAGACACAAAGGTTTCATCTGTCAGTTCCGGGTAACGATGAAAAAAATTCGGGTATGACCGTAAAATATTTTTTCGTAACGTACCATGCAGCATTCTCGGCACCCCACAGATGATTGGGAATTTCTGGCCACAGGAGCATTGCAGTGTTCCTTCAATAATCTCCTGTCCCGCTTGCAGGAAAATCTCTAATTCCAGCCCTTCACTGCATAAAGGACACACTAACCATTCTAAAAGTCTTTCCCTCATTGTATAAAAGAATAGCTAAATTATTACCCGCTAAGGAAAACAGGAAATTCAGAAAAAAAACTTTAGAAAACAAATTCTTTACTTCTTTTCTCCACTCCTGCAATTCCTGCCTTCCTAAGCGGCCTTATTTTTTAAAAGAATAGTAGGTTGGGTGAAGCGAAGCGCACCCAACAAAACAATAATGATGTGTTCACTTTGTTTAACTCAAATACAATATCTCTTATTTTAGATTTAGCCGCAAAAGCTCCTCGTAGACTTCTACTACCTTCCGTACCATAACATCCACTCCGAATCTCTCTTCTACGACCCTTCTGGCAGCTATGCCCATCTGAAGTGATTCATCTTTATGAGCAAGCATATTAATAATAGCTTCTGCCAAAGCCTTAGTTTCTCTGGCTGGAACGAGTAATCCAGAAACACCATTTTCCAGAATCTCCATTATACCTTCAATATCAGTAGCTACAATTGGCTTCTTCATAGCCATTGCCTCTAAGAGAATCATCGGTAAACCTTCCAGCAATGAAGGCATAACGAATATGTCTATTGCAGCCAAAATCTCCTTAATATCTCTCCTGAATCCAGTAAAACTTGTTTTATTATCAATCTTCAACTTTTTACTTGCCAGCTTTAACTTATTTTCAAGAGGTCCATCTCCAACAATCAAAAATCTTGCCTCTTTGAACTCTTTCAATACATCCGGTATTGCCTCAATAAAATACTCAAAGCCTTTCTGCCAGACTAATCGACCTATAATAGCAATTATCGGTATATCCTCTCCTAAACCTGAATTACTTCTGAAGCCCATCCGTCTGCGCACAATTTTCTCATCTGCCATACAGTATTCATCCGTCTCTATCCCATTATAAATCGTGACTACCTTTTGAGGATCTACTTTATGTCCTTCTATTATTACTTTTCTCAAGGCATCAGAGACAACAATAAACCTGTCTACAAAACGTTCTGAGAATCTGTTAAATATTTTGTATATTAATTTTCTTGTTGGATTTATATTAAAACCTTCTACCGGCATAGGAACAGTTGAAACAACAATAGGAGCTCTTGCCAGTACTGCAGCCATTCCGGCGAAGAAATCTGCACGTGCCCCCTGGCTGTGAACAATATCTACCTTTTTCTTTTTTATCAACTCAGCTAACTGTAAAATAACTCCGGGATTAAATCTATTGCTCATGTCTACAGGAATAACCTGCGTTCCGGTTCCCTTAATCCTTTCTATAAATGTCCCTGTCGGTAAACAGGCAACCATAGACTTATATCTCTTCCTGCATAATCTATCAATTATCTGTGCAAAAACCCTCTCTCCACCGCCAAACTCCAGGTTGTCAATAATATAGAGGATATTGTGCTTCATAGAGTTTATGTCTCACAGTACAATATTAAAGACTTAAATTACTAATTCTCACACAAAGACACGGAGGCACAAGGAATGATGACTGAAAATGAGCCTGCCCTGGCCTGCCCAAGCGAAGACTTGGTCTTGGCCGGGGTGCGAAGCGAACCGCCCTGCGGTCTGGGCCAGGGATTGGGAAAGTTGTAATTGGACTTTATTCACGCCAGCAGCAAAGCAAAGAGGTTTTGCGTTAGGAATATTTATTTTTCTTAGCGAACTTAGCGGCTGCGTGAGAACACTCCTTTTTTTTGTGCCTTCGTGTGTCGCCTGAGGACAACCCTGTGGGTAGCTCACAGACCCGACCGGTCGGGATTACTTTTTTTCCCCGTCCGAAAGGATTCATCCGGACGGGAATGTTATACTTTTCTACATTCCCTATCTTCTCTACATTTAAAACTGACTGCCAATTTATCACAACACATTTGCGCAAATGGTTTAATTTGGAGAGGATTTTAGATAGTTGTTAATTTCCCTGTAAAAGCGTTGGAAGTCAGTATAAAGAGGTTTTATCTGGGAATTGTTGAATCATTTGATAACACCTATTTCTCTTGATCGTACAGTTTCTAACTGAAGAGCATATTTTTTGAAATGACCCTGGTATTGCCAATATCGCTTACGAGCCCAGGAGAAAAAGTTATACAACAATTGATCTTCCTTTTTATAGATAATCCTATGATTTAGTAACAGGTCAAATAATAATAACGGAGAAGCGTCATTTAAAACAATCAAATCA
>JBHHYW010000015.1:0-15712 GCA_046757745.1 Candidatus Scalindua sp. | reverse complement strand
CTCCAGATACCCTTCAATATCCCTACTACAATACCTCTCTTTTCAATTGATTCAACTACGTATTGTGAACATGTTGGGTAGAAGCGGCATGAGGGATGTAAGAGAGGAGACAGAATTGCCTGATAAACCTGTACGAATTTAATTAATAAATATTTCATTTTGCTAATTCTTCATTAATTTGTGACAGGATCTTCTTAAATTTACCTTCTACTGCCCTTAATGAAAGATCCGTCAGGCCCGGCCTTGGAATTACTATTATGTCTACACCTTTGCTCAACAAACTTTTGTTTAATCTGTATGCCTCTCGAAAGATTCGCTTAAACCTGTTACGCTTAGGCGCATTACCAAACTTCGTTCCCACGACTAGACCAAGCCGAGAGACAGAATTGTCATTTAATAATGCACATATCTTTACCTGATCGTTGCCGTAAGCCTTTCCTTTATCAAAGACCCTCTGGAATTCTTTTCTTTTCAGCAGACGTTCTTTCTTGGTAAAGCGTTGATCCATTTTTGTAATATTAATGTTTTTATATCATATATTCAAGGAGAAACGAAACACATCTTCACCATCAATGCCATTTTGCATTTTAACTTGACAGTATGTTCTTTGCTGATAGAATAATTCGATTAATCTAACCTAGTCAAGCCAGAACCAAAAAGGGGATAGATGTCTAGTCTAGCTCGACCAGGTTGTCAAATGAAAACCTGTCGACCCTTGCCGAATACCTGTCTGCGTACATCGCACAGGCAGGCGGCAGACAGGCGGTTTTCAAACTTTTCCTTAGCGCATAAATGTATAGCTAAATTGTAAAGTTGTTTGATTTGTTAATAAACATTTTTAATTCATCAACCTCCCATTGATTCCCCTTTTGCGTAAAAGGGGGGGGGGGATGAAAACACATCGTAAACAATGAAAATAGCCTTGAATGCAGGGTACTGTTATATTTAGTATTAGAGGAAACTATTGGAAACTCTTGAAAAAACTAGAATTGAAAAGTTAAACAAACTCAAGGATAAGGGAGTCGAACCTTACGGCGCCAGCTACAATCATACCACACCATTGAAAGAAGTATTAGACAACTATTTAGAGGACGAAGAAGGTAAGAAAGTGCGGTGTGCCGGACGGATCATGACTCTGAGGCCCCATGGTAAGGCTGCATTTTTTCACATAAAAGATTGGACAGGCAAACTTCAGGTTTATATAAAGCTGAATAATGTAGGTGAAGAAAAATATGATATTTTTCGACTGCTGGATATCGGAGATATAATTGGTGTAGAAGGTGGAGTATTTAAGACCAGAACAGGTGAAATCACTGTCTTTGTAGATGATCTTACTGTCCTCTCCAAGGCGCTGCTTCCACAGCCTGAAAAATGGCACGGCCTGAAGGACGTTGAAATCAGATACAGGCAGCGTTACATCGATCTCTCGTCAAACGATGATGTA
Source organism: Candidatus Scalindua sp. (assembly GCA_046757745.1). Classification (GTDB taxonomy): domain Bacteria; phylum Planctomycetota; class Brocadiia; order Brocadiales; family Scalinduaceae; genus Scalindua. The sequence goes on along the minus strand of JBHHYW010000015.1, from coordinate 14,268 downwards.
ATGGAGCTTTTCTTAAAAAGATCAAGCATTATCAAATCAATCAGAACCTTCCTTGACGACAGAAATTTTGTTGAAGTTGAAACCCCTATGATGCAATCCATTCCAGGTGGAGCGGTAGCAAAGCCTTTTATTACTCATCATAACGTATTGGACATGGATCTGTTTTTGCGTATAGCGCCAGAATTGTACTTAAAGAGACTGCTTGTTGGAGGTATGGAACGGGTATATGAAATTAACAGAAACTTCCGTAATGAAGGCCTCTCCACGCGGCACAATCCGGAGTTTACAATGATGGAACTATATCAGGCATACAGCGATTATAACGGAATGATGGAGCTTACTGAAAGTTTGATTAGCGGCCTGTCGAGCGAACTATACAACAATTTTGAGATTCCTTACGGTGAGCGGCAACTAGACTTGTCTCCTCCCTGGCAGAAGAGCACGTTTTCTGAGCTCTTGTCAAAGCATGCTAAAGTGGATTTAGGCGATGAGTATGGATTGAAAGAGAAGGGCAAAGAGTTAGGGATTGAGGTTAAAGGCGTCCACAAGGATATCATTGCTGAACATATTTTTGGAGAACTTGTTGAGAAGGAGTTGTGGAATCCAACATTTGTGGTTGACTACCCGGTTACTATTTGCCCGTTGACAAAATCCTGTGATAATGATCCCAGCCTTGCCCAGAGGTTTGAATTGTATATTGCTACAATGGAACTTGCCAATTCCTATTCAGAATTAAATGAACCTCTCGAGCAAAGCAAGCGATTTCGTGAACAAATAACTGATGATGACACAGAGGGAAAGATAGACGAAGACTTCCTGAAGTCACTCAAATACGGAATGCCGCCTGCGGGTGGTTTGGGGATCGGGATTGACAGACTAGTCATGATATTGACAAACAGCTCTTCTATCCGGGACATAATCTTATTCCCATTGCTGCGACAACAATCTTAACAAATTAGTTTTTGATATTACTTATTCTGGAAACATTAATATATGACTGACAACGGTTACCTGTGTGCGAATGAAATTCACAAGGAATATAGAGTAGGCAAAACATCTCTTTCTGTGCTCAGCGGAATAAATCTGGAAATAAAAGAGGGTGAGATATTAATCATTTTGGGAGCTTCTGGTGCAGGCAAAAGCACACTCCTACACATACTGGGTATATTAGATACACCAACTTCCGGACATGTGAGTTTTAATGGTAAAAATTTAAACATTTTCAGCCAGAAAGATTTAGCTGAAAAGCGGAACCGAATATTTGGGTTTGTATTTCAATTTTATCACCTTTTACCGGACTTTAATGCGTTAGAAAATGTTCTGATGCCGCGTCTGATTGGCAAAAAGTTCTTCAAGGCAATATCTAAAAAAGAGCATACAGAAAAAGCAGTACAGCTTTTAGAACGGGTAGGCCTGGGCAACAGAACAAACCATAGACCAAACGAACTCTCAGGAGGAGAAAAGCAGAGAGTAGCGATAGTCAGGGCATTGATGAATGATCCTGCAATATTGTTGTGTGATGAGCCAACAGGCAACCTCGATACAAAGTCAGGAAGAGAGATTAAGGAATTAATCTGGGAATTAAATGAAGAGACAAAACAGACCGTAGTAATAGTTACCCATGATGAAAGGTTTGCAAAAACGGCAGGACATGTAGTCAGGATGGCTGATGGTAAGATTATAAATTACTCTGGAAATTGAAAGGAGCATTGGTAGTTGGAGCCCAAGGTATATATAAATGGAAAGTTGTATCCAAAAGATGAGGCAAAGATATCTGTCTTTGATCATGGATTGTTATATGGAGATGGGGTCTTTGAGGGTATTAGATGTTACAATGGTAATGTATTCAAGTTTTCAGAACATATCGACAGGCTTTACGATTCTGCCAGGGCGATTTCTATGGAGATACAGTTGACCAGAGATGAGCTTAAAGATGCCGTTATAAATACCCTGAAGGTTAACAATTTAAAAGACTCTTATATTAGATTGATTGTAACCAGGGGAATAGGGAAGCTCGGCCTTAATCCTTTTAACTGTTCGAAGTCACAAATTATAATTATAACAGATTTCATTCAGCTATATTCCAAAGAGTTATACGAAAAGGGTCTTGATGCAATTACCGTCCATACAATTCGTAATCATTCTAACGCTCTTAATCCCAATATTAAGTCCTTGAATTACCTCAATAATATTCTGGCAAAGATTGAGTGTATTAATGCCGGCGCTACTGAGGGTATCATGTTAAATAAAGATAGTTATGTGGCAGAAGGCACTGGAGACAATATCTTTATAGTGAAGAATAATGAAGTTTTAACACCACCTATTTCCGCAGGAATTCTGATAGGGATAACAAGAAACGTAGTTATTGAGATTGCTAAAGAAGCAGGCATGACTGTAAAAGAAGAACAACTGGCACGGGATGATTTATATATTGCTGATGAGTGCTTTTTAACTGGAACTGCTGCAGAGATCATACCTGTAGTGAATATAGACGGAAGAGAAATCACATCAGGAAAACCCGGTAAAGTTACTCTCAACCTGTTAAAGAAATACCAGGAACTTACAACTCAGTTTTCCGAGTAAGCATACTTCCCCGCTTCTTTATAAACAGCGTCTTACAAAAGATCAGGCCGACTCCTACACATATTAGAGAATCCGCAATATTAAAGGTTGGCCAATGGTATCCCATGCCCAAATGAACATCTATAAAGTCTCTAACATGATGATAGAAGATCCTGTCCCATAAATTTCCTATAGCGCCTGAAAGTATCATACCAAAAGCAATGTTGGAAAGTAATCCTGACCTGTCGAAATTTTTGTAAAACCACAGAATAACACCTATAGCTGCTAGGCAAAAAAAAATGAGGATATTGTTTCTGCCTTGAGCAAAGCCAAAAACAACACCCTCATTTTCACCGCAAACAATCCCCAGAAAACCTTTTATAATTACTTGTCTTCCGGTATCTTTAAAGTTTGCAAAGACTATCCACTTTGCTAAAAGGTCAAGAAGAATACCACAAAAAGTAACAGCTAAAAACAAAATGATATTTTTCGAGGCCTTAAGTCTTATCAGCTTCTTCTTCCTCCAGTCTTTGACATTCAATGCAATTTTTCACATAAGGCAGCGCCGCAAGACGGGCTTTGGAAACCTTTTTTCCACACTCCTCGCACGAACCAAACGTTTTATTCCCTATCCTTTCCAAAGCTTCATCTATCGCCCTTAACTCTTCCTCGCCATTTTGAATAAGCCCGATGGTTAAATCGCGATCATAATTGTCAGTGCCAACATCAGCCATGTGGATAGGCACATTTGATAGATCTCCGGAAGCGTCCTGTCCAGATTTCCCCAGAGCTTCGTCTTCCATAAAGTTTACGTTTCCAACCAACTTTTGACGAAGCTCGAGAAGTGTTTTCTTGTATTGTGTTAATTCGGCAGCCTTCAATTTAACTCTCCCTCCTACTTATTCAATAACCTTTAAAACGCGGAAATTATACCATATTTCATTGTCATTAAAAAGGGTATTTTTTCCAAATCGAGGAATGAATATAACTAAAAACAAATTAAAGTCAAGGGTTTTATGATACCTGTAAACTACCCCAAATTTAAGCTTGTACAGACCATCAAAAAAACTAACTTGATTATTTCCACGATATATAGTATTACGTGTAAAACTTTTTTTATAGCAAACTGACTCACTTTTGTTCATTATTTCAACAACTGCAGGGTATCTTTTATGTCATTTTGTAGCGCTGATTTAGATAAACATTTTATTAATTTTCGAAGAATATGCATAACAAAACACATGAAATCGTACTTGTTGTAGACTTTGGTTCTCAGTACTCCCATCTGATTGCAAGGAGAATCAGGGAACAAAATATCTATAGTAAAATTGTATCATACAAAATAACACCCGAAGAAATTAAGCAACTGAATCCAAAGGGTATAATTTTGAGTGGCGGGCCTTCCAGTGTATATGCTTCCAATGCACCACGATGTGATGAGAAAATTCTTTTTATGGATATACCCATTTTAGGGATATGTTATGGATTTCAATTGGGCAGTCAAATATTAGGCGCCGAAATAAAATCATCAAAAAACAGAGAATTCGGAAATACCAAATGTACTATTAAGGATCATTCTACCCTTTTTAATTCACTCGGCAAAACTGTAAATGTCTGGATGAGCCATGGTGATCAGGCAATGGAGCTTCCGGAGGATTTCCAGTCACTTGCATATACGGAAAATTGTTCTTACGCAGCAGCAAGACATAAAGAAAAGAATTTCTACGGTGTTCAATTCCACCCGGAAGTAACACACACCACATCCGGCAATCAGATCATACATAACTTTCTTTTCAATATTTGTGGCTGTAATGGTGATTGGGAGATGAGTTCATATATAAAGAGTGCCATAAAAGATATACAAGAACAGGTTAGAAATGAAAGAGTTATTTGTGGCCTATCGGGTGGTGTAGATTCTGCTGTTGCCGCTGCTCTTATTAACAATGCAATAGGCAGTAAGCTTTCATGCATTTTCGTAGACAACGGGTTGCTGAGAATGAACGAATTTGAAAGTGTAATAGAAGCCTTCAATAATAATTTCAAAGTAGATTTACATCCGATTAATGCAAGGGATAGATTCCTGGAAAAATTATCAGGCGTAACCGATCCGGAGCAGAAACGGAAAATTATTGGTCATGAGTTTATTGATGTGTTTAAGGAAGAAGCAAATAAGTTAGCTGATATTAAATACCTGGCACAGGGCACTCTCTACCCGGATATTATAGAAAGTGTCTCCGCACATGGCGGCCCTACTGCTACTATAAAAAGCCATCACAATGTGGGAGCATTGCCTGCAGAATTGGGGTTTGAACTTGTCGAGCCCCTGAAGGAGCTTTTTAAAGATGAAGTGAGAAAAATGGGTTCGGAACTTGGTCTTCCGGATGAAATTGTATGGAGACACCCCTTTCCAGGTCCTGGCCTTGCTATAAGGATAATAGGAGAAATCACACAAGACCGATTGGAAACCCTCAGATATGCAGATGAGATAATGATTCAGGAGATACAATCAGCAGGTCTTTATGGGAAAATTGCTCAGGCATTTGCCGTTTTCTTACCTGTAAGCACCGTTGGTGTTATGGGAGATGAGAGAAGCTATGAAAACGTTATCGCTTTAAGGGCTGTCGAAACAACTGACTTTATGACGGCAGATTGGGTAAAATTACCATACGAAGTACTGGCCAGCATTTCAAGCCGCATAATTAATGAGGTCAGAGGAGTTAATCGTGTTGTTTATGATATCAGTTCAAAACCACCAAGCACTATTGAGTGGGAGTGATTTAAAGCTCATGACTATTGAACCCCAATAGGTGTTGGCGCACAGGGTACTCCTGTAACTGCTATATTTTGAAATAAAGCCGGAGTATTGATTCTTTTTTTGAGGCAGATATATAAATTATTAAGGAAAAGTATCTTAACTCCTTCTATGAGGAGTACTTTATCTCTTGACAACGTGGGTGGGGGCATTATAGGTGTTAGCCCTTTTTATTAATCATACGCTCTTACTCATCGTGAGTACCTTCCAAACCCAAATATAATCTTTACCATCTTCAACTGAAAGTGGCCTATGATTCATTCCGGCCCGGACTGACCAAAGTTTTCCAACTTTTTTAAAATGAAGAGATGGATGTGAATGGTTCTTTTTGAGAAGCTCAAAATTCTTCTTAGCTCTCATTTGAACAAGTTGTGGAAGATTCTCAAAATATTTCCAGAATCGATTTGTTGTCCGATGCATTTAGAGTTCTTTAAGCTTTCCCTTAGATTTTTCCTCAAGGGCTTCCTTAATCAGGTAATCCAACGTTCCTGCTTCTGAATCCGCTATAATCTGTTTATCCCATTTTTCCCAGTCTTTTTCCGAAAACCACTGCCTCAATTTGACATAATCTTTCTCTGGAAGCGTTTCTATCGCTTCTTTGATTTCGCCTACTGTTGACATTCAGTTCTCCCCTCTAATTCAAAGTTATTGTTTTTAGTAGTATAGCACGTCATATTAATAATAGAAGTATTGTTTTTTGGCTAACGTCTAGTATGAGCCAGCCGGCTGATGGCTTACGAACCGCAAGGGCTTACTCCGGTTGGCTCGATATTTTTGTTAGGAGTTTTGTTTGGTTAATTTGTCAGCAATGGAGGATAAATTTTCATGAATCATGATTATATATTTACATTTACCGCATTCATAAGGAAATATATCAGGCTCATTGCTCCAGAGAGGCCGTTTGCAATCGGGGCAATATGCAAGTGGGGTGTACTTACCAGACGTGTCTCTTTTGAAAAGTGCCCCCATATATTCAGTAAATTCTTCGGAAACATGTTTTTCATTAAGCTGCTTTCGAAGATCGCTATTTTATCCAACGTATTTGCTTGTAACTCGATTCATGGCTTGCTGCGTAGTGGTACAGCCTGCAAGAAAAAGCAACGCTACGATAGCGATAAACAGATATCTCATTTTTCTTTCATGCCCCTACGCTGAGGTGAGGTGCGCCGTTTGGCGTATAAAATAATGGGATAAAATAAACAAAGAGCCTGAAAATAATCGAATCGCAAATGACGGAGGGGTTGGCCCCACTGATTTGTTTTATTTCAAAGATTGAGCTATCTCAATATCGTTTTTAAGCAATGTGTTTACTAGTTCACTTATACTCTTGTTGCTTTTATCTGCAACAGACACAATAACCTTTTGAATATTTTTATCAATATATATAGGAATTTCCAGTTGCTCAATGGGTCTATAAAACTTACCTTGTTCTGCATTTGTGAAATCATATTCTTTTTTCATGATTTTATCCTTTCTAAATATGTTTGCTGTTCTTTTTTTGTAGACTTCCTTGCAGACATTATTCTAACAATTTCGTTTCCATCAATTTTTTGATAAGTATGGACGATGACCAAAATTTTATTACTTAATGGTGATCTGCCAATCATTATCCAACGATCTTCATAATCTGAATGATCTTCGTCAAATTTATTCAGTGCGTATGCGTCGCTAAAGACATAACAGGCTTCTTCAAATCTTAATCGGTGTTTTCTGTAGTTAGCCTGATTTTTCTTTTCATCCCATTCAAACTTCATTCTTTACCACGAATTCATAGTAGTTACGTTATAAAGTTATTAATTACGCATTGCTGTTAAAAATAGCTTCAACAGTTCTTTTTCCAGTCATATTGTTCTTTCGTCAATGTCCATACTTCTCGTTAAAAATTATAACTGGGGAGGGATAATATTATTAAAGATTTGTTTTCATTAATTTAATGCATAGGAATTTCAATGTTGATAACACTTCTACTCCGCTCAGAAGACGTCATCCTGCCTCCGGCTCAGTAGAGCCTCTGGTTCGGAGAGAGCGGAGTCGAAGGATAGTTTTTGTCGCGAAGCGACTTAACTTGATTATCCCGCCCCAACGTTTTGCATAAGCAACCACCACCTGTGCGTAATGATTGCAAGAGAGGCTTAAAGCGGTAGCCCCAATAAATGTTAAATCGCACATAACCTGGTGGTTAGCTTCAGCGACTGGTTATAAATCCACTTCTGTTATCTGTGATTGTCCAAGTTCAGTTAGCATGACATCGTCCATAGAAAGAGTGCCACATTTTGGACATACAATATCTTTTTCAAACACAGGACGCATTTCTTCAGTGGTAAAAGATATTTTACCAACATTGGAATCAAAAGTATTTTTACATTTTTTACAATCAAAATTTAGGCTTGTCATTTTATTCTCTTTTGTTTTTTATAACAGTACAATAAGTGGAAACTTTCCATGATATTACTTGCTATAGAAGGAAAATATTTCCACTTATGTTCGTATTATATAGATAAAAGTGGAAAAGCTTGTCCACTTATTAAAACGCTCTTGACGTTTTCCATTTATGGGGGATCTTGAGGAAAGAAATCTAAGAAATCGGTGGGCACCATACCTGCTTTTTGTTTTTCTTTGATTCTTCTAATGTTTTGCCCTGACTTTCTTAATCAGGATTATCTTGTACATGCCCAACATATGTGTTATGCTAGAAAAGCAACATTTGAGTCAACTCTCAACTTACTGCAACACCTTTTTCTGACGGTACGGTAACGGCACTGCCCTTGTACCAATCCTTGTAATAATCACCTGAATCGTATAGTAGGCGAAGATTTTCCAGTACCTGCTCAAATACCTGTATCCAGTCAGAGCCAACCCTGAACCCAAACATGGCGTTACGTTTGCCGTGAGTCGTGCTTCCGATAGTTTGAAGTGATTTCCTGAATCGCATTCTCAGGTTGTCACCGGCATATAGATGATCATACATATATTGCATGCCGTCTATGAACTCCTCAAGGTTCATATCCACAAGTCTGTGAACCACATGTGCAGTGTCGTAGTATTTCCAGTCTTCAGGATAATTCTTACGGAATATCCTCTTTTCAGAATCAAGTCTGTGGTAAAGAGCAGTCTTAGGAAACGGGCAATTGATGCCAAAGGTAAGAACGTCAATATTGTTTTCCAGTACAAACTCTGTCATTCTTTTGAATGAATCTTTGTCGTCACCATCTGCTCCAAGGACTATTGATCCCCAAACAACAAGGCCATGATCATGGATTTTTTGAACGCAATCATAATAGTTGTCCGCCCCAAGCCTTAAATTTGTCGTTTTATTCATCTTCTCCAGAACCGCCTCATTTGTCGATTCTATTCCGCAGAGAAATCCAAAATTTCCACTCTTTGCCATGAGATCAAGAACCTCTGCATCCTTTGATATATTAAGCGCAGTAAATCCAAGCCAGTCTTTTTTAATACCTCTTTCTATCATACCACGAAAGAGCGCTTTTGCCCTGTTGGCAGAGTTCTTACTGTGTCCATAAAAATTATCTTCCGCGAACATAAGCCCCTTGTAGTCTGTTGCTTCCATCTCATCCAGGACATCTTCATACGGCCTTTCTCTGTATTTTTTCCCCTGAAAGGTTGGCACACTGCAAAAATCGCAGTAATTTGGACAACCTTTTGTTGTGACAATAGATGAAAACTTGTAATCATATTTCTTCTTCAGGAGTTCCCTGTCCGGAAATACATGCTTCATTTCTGACAGACCCGGCAGGCCGCCATTATAAACTTTCTTGAGTTCACCATTTTCAAAGTCCTTAATTACTTGTGGCCAGAGTGTTTCAGCCTCTCCGATGAAAATTGCATCAACATATTTTGAAGCTTCTTCTGGTACTACTGAAGCGTGTATACCACCCATTACTACGGTCATGCCTTTTTTCCTGCAAACCTCAGCTATCTTGTAAGCTCTTGACACTTGATAGGTAACAGAAGTAATACAAACCATATCCACAGGCTCAAATGTAATTTCTCCGTTATCATCAAGGGCCAGTTCCATATTTTCGTCGATTACATCAAACTTCCAGTCACCCGGAGTAAGGGCTGCGATGTATGCCAGGTTTAAAGGCATTTGAACTATGACAGATATGCTCTCCTCGCCATGCCTCCCAGGGGGATGTGGATTGATAAGCATCATTTTTCTCATTTTTTATCCTCCTAATTGTTTAAAATCATATTAGCTACCCTCCAGCCGGAGGACACAACCGCACATATCCCCGGTCCCGGATTTGTCCAGTGCCCTGCCAGAAAAAGATTTTTGAAGGGTGTTGTATGCTGAAGTCTTTTTGACCACGTTTGGTCTACTGTTACAGCCCACCCATAAGCCGCACCTTTTGAATTATTTGTATAGCGATGCAGAGTCTTTGGCGTAGCGGCGTCAATCACTTCTATATGGTCCTGAATGTCGGGCACAAAATTTTCGATATAACTTATTGTATTTTCCTTCATCTTATCCTTAAAGGTATCCCAATCTTTTATATCATCATAATTGTCTCTTAATGAAGCAACAACAGAAATTATTTGTTTATTATCAGGCGCCAGACTTGAATCCACATCTGTTGGAACGGATATATAAAACCAATCATTATCGGAAAAACTTGTACTATTTGATGTATGGTAAAAACCTCTTTTCAGGCTTTTTAAGTCAATTCGGTCATCAAGCCCAAGGTATAAAAGAAAGAATGAAACACTTTCCTTCATATTCTCGATCTTGCGAAGGTATGCATCATCAACGGCGCTTCCTCCTATTAGACAAAAAAAGGTCTGTCTGGGATCAATGTTTGACACAAAAATATCTGCAGCAATCTTATCCCCTTTTTCTGTTGTAACTCCTTTTGTAATATTATCCTCTGTATGCAAGTTCTTGACGCTAGAAGATAGCATAATGTGGCCGCCATAGTCAATAAATTTTTGAGTAATTGCATCAGTGAAATTCTGAGTACCACCAACAGGAAAATAGGCCCCATCCTTCAGATAATTTACCAGCATCTGACACATACCAATAGCCGAGACTTCATGAGGAGGAGAACCTATATATCCCCACTGTGCAGACAAGATCATCTTTAACTGTTCATCAGTAAAGAAACTATTCAGCATTTCCTTATAAGTAAGATCCTGGTATTTGATAAGCATCTTATGCTTTCCAGTGCTGAACGTAGCCCTGTACAACCCAATGAATTCTTTAAAGAATAAAGACAGTTTTTCACTCTCAGATGGAAAACGTTTTTTCAGTAAATCCACATAATCGTTAATCTCGGCAGGTATATCTACGGAAAATGAAGGGAAATTCACGCTATCCATAGGATCAAGCTGTAGGAATTTAATGTTTATATCAAGCTCCTTAAGACATCTGCCAACTACACTCCATTTCCCACACCCTCCAATATGATGAACCGCCGCATCAAAAATAAAACCTTTTCTCTTAAAAGAAGTACAATAACCACCGGGAATACTATGTTGCTCAATTATCAGTACTTTCTTTCCACTCTTTGCCAGAAAAGTTCCGCAGACAAGGCCGGCAATCCCGGCTCCCAATACAATTACGTCATACTTAGGTTTTAATTTAGATTTATCAAGGGAAAAGTTACGCATGGAAGCAGACACTATGAAGTTATGAATATTTTGAGATGATTACGGATGAAATGTTGCCTGTATCAGAAAATGAGTTTACAAGTACGTTTTTTACTTCTGATTCCCTGCTGTTATTAGGCACACAATCCAGATTGCATTCTGCATCTTTTTCCTGATAGTTTATAGTCGGAGGAATAATACCATTATTAATTGCTAATACACCGGCAACACACTGTACAGCCCCTGATGCATCAAGGCATTCTCCTGTCATTGACTTTATAGCGCTCACAGGAACCTTCTCAACACAATCGCCAAAATAATCCTTAATAATTTTGGCCTCCATTTTATCACCGGTCACACTGGAATTCGCACATGCAGATATATAAGAAACTTCGTCAATATTAATCCCGGCATCTTCGATTGCTATGGAGATGCATCTTACGCCTTGTGTGGTGTCAATATCGCCACGAGAAACCTTGTCTGGATTAAACGTACATCCGTAGCCTTTTATCTCAGCATAGATTTTCGCATTTCTTTCCAACGCGTCTTCGAGTCTTTCTATTACCAACAGCGCTGCCGCCTCTCCAATTATGAAGCCATTGCGTCTTTTATCGAATGGGGCAGAAATCTCAATACCATCATTCCTGCTCCCGGATAATATTCTCGATCCGTGAGCACCCCAGAATATGTCAGCAGTCAATCCATGAACCCCACCAGCCAATACTGCCTTTCCTCTGCCTAGCCTCAGGAAATCGGAAGCGTAAATAATAGCGTCCAATCCACTGGCAGTCCCTGTAGATATTGTAGAATTCAGACCTGTGGCATTACAGAAAATAGAGGCCCTGCTTGCTGGCGCATTCAGGACTGTATTTGGAAATTCCATAGGATTGACAAAGGTTGGACCCTCCCTTAACCCTTCCAGATCGAATGAGCTGATACTGCCAATACTGCCATACGTTGATCCTATTACAATTCCCAGATCACCCTCACTGTAAACTTCGCGTGTGATCTTAGCGTCATCCATTGCGAGTTTTGCAGCCGAGGACACCAACAACGATGTCCTGTCTATATGACGGATACCCTTTTTGCCGAGAAATGCCTTTGCATCAAAATCCGATATTTCACCCGCTTTTTTACTTCTATATTTAGAGACATCAAACAACGTAACGTCCTTTATCCCAGAAACACCATTTGTCAGATTGGTCCAGAACTCATCCTTATTTACACCGATTGGCGATATTACACTTATTCCAGTTATTACCAGGCGACTATTCATAAATTTCTAACCCACAAACCTTTTTAATATAAGACTGCTGTTATTGCCACCAAAAGCATATGCATTATTCATGGCAATATCGACCTGCATTTCACGTTTTACATTTGGAACAAAATCCAAATCACATTCAGGGTCTTTAGTTTTATAGTTTATAGTGGGCGGAACGACACCTTCTTTAATGGCTAACGCACATGCGATCGCTTCTATGGCGCTCGCGGCCCCCATCGTATGCCCAAGCATTGATTTTATAGAACTTATTGCCAGCTTTTTCGAGTGTTCACCAAAAACCTTCTTAATAGATATCGTTTCGGCTTTGTCGTTAGCTACAGTTCCAGTACCGTGTGCACTCATATACTGAACATCTTCGGGTTTTATCCTGGCACTGTTCAAGGCTTTTTCCATTGCCGATGTAACACCATTGCCATCCGGATGCGGAATTGTTATATGATAACCATCACAGCTCAGGCCATAACCCAGGACTTCAGCATATACATTTGCATTCCTCGCCAGCGCATCTTCCATGGATTCTAATACCAACATTCCGGCGCCTTCACCAACTAACAGGCCCTTTCTATCCTTGTCAAAAGGTTGGCAAATGTCCGGTGCTATTGCATTAAGTCTGCTAAAACCAACAAAAGCTACTTTAGAAAACGGATCAGAACCACCGGCCAGCATTATGTCTGCCCTTCCTAATTTTATCAGATCACATGCATAACCTATTGCGTAGTTTCCTGCAGCACATGCAGTAGGAATTATTGTACTTGGCCCCTTAAAGCCAAATTCAATAGATATATTAGATGGCATATTAACGCAAGGATGCTTTAGAAACAAGCTGGGGTCAACATTTTCTTCTCCCTTTTCATATCTTAAATAGTTTACCTTTTCCAGAATCTGAATTTCACCTGCAGTTGTTCCAATTGAAACACCCGCTCTTTCAGGATCAATATTGTTTAAACCAACATTAGAATCTTCGATAGCAAGTTGTGCCGCTGCTATGGCAAATTGCGAACCTTTGCCTATCTCCCTACTAGTACCATTACTTGAATAATTATCATACTTGAAGCCTTTAACTTCGCAGCCTCTATGTACCTTAAAGGCAGATGTGTCAAATGCTTTTACCTCAGACACACCGGATGTCCCAGAGATTAATGCATCCCAAAATACATCTTTTTGGTTTCCGATAGGGGAAATTACACCCAGACCGGTAATTACAATTCTTTTGTCCATGATTATTTACTTTACAAATACTAATACTTTCATCCTGTTAATGAATCTTTATTTGCAACACCAAAGCTCAAAGTTGCTTTTGTTACAACTTTGTCTCCCACTTTGGCCACCCCCTTAACTATTGCCGCACTGGAAATGACCTTTTCCACATCAATTTCCAGAATAAGCTGATCACCGGGGAAAACAGGTTTTGAAAAACGTACGTTGGCGGAAGCTAACAAAAAGATTTTATCTTTATTCTGCTCAGTATCAAAACTCTTATTGAAGAGGATAATCGAGGCTTGCGCCAGAGCTTCTATAATTAAAACCCCGGGCATTATGGCAAAATCAGGGAAGTGTCCTGCGAAGAAAGACTCATTACTAGAAATGTTTTTTATACAAACAATTCTACTTTCTTTTTTAAGCTCAACAACTTTGTCAATAAATAAGAAGGGATATTTTTGAGGAACCAACTCTCTTACTTCCTCAAAGTTCAACATTTATAACAGCCTTTCGTCTTAATTGTTTTAGCCTGACCACTCCATGATTTGTGGTACAGGCGCATCGATGAAGCAGTAGTTTAGCTATTTTTTTCATTTCCTTCAAGGGTAGATCTTGTCATTTCAATTGTGGCATTCAGTGACGTAATATCTACGAGTTTTTCTTCCGGTATCTGAACCTTAAATTTCTTCTCTATAAGAGCCAGGATTTCCAGTGCCAATAAGGAGTCTATCTCCAAATCCTTAAAGAAATCGGCATCTCTTTTCTCCCATATTTCATTCTCATCCAGCTCTGTTACTTCAGC
>JBHHYW010000014.1:0-16284 GCA_046757745.1 Candidatus Scalindua sp. | reverse complement strand
CTCAACCGTTGGGATCAACTCTTGATCCAGGCAATAGGCGTAGGTGTCTGTTTTTTGTGGACATTCGGTATATCTTATGCTCTATTTCAACTAATAAACCGTTTCTTTCCATTACGCGTTACACCTGAAGATGAATATATTGGTCTAAACGTCTCAGAACACGGAGCCACTACAGAACTTCTTGATATGTTCAGGACAATGGACGACCAGGCCAGGACAGGTGACATGAGCCTCCGTGTACCGGTAGAACCGTTCACAGAAGTAGGACAGATTGCCGAACGTTACAATTGGGTAATGGATGCCCTTGAGAAGGAGTCAGCTAAAACAGAATCTTCTCTCAAGGAAAAAGAAATGCTCCTTCGCGAGATTCACCATCGAGTCAAAAACAATCTACAGGTTATTTCCAGCCTGCTCAGCCTTCAATCCAGATACCGTAAGGATGAACAGGCTATAGAAATGGCTAAAGAGAGCCAGAACCGGATAAAGGCAATGGCTCTAATTCACGAAAAACTTTACCGTTCTAAAGATTTTGCAAATGTTGAATTCAATGACTATATAAAGAACCTGGTGAACGACCTGTTTCTGTCCTATAAGGTGAGTCCTTCCAGTATTTCGCTGAAGATGAATATTGAAAACATTTCCTTAGGTATAGATACTGCCATACCTACTGGTTTAATCGTAAACGAACTTGTCTCCAATTCCCTGAAATATGCATTTCCTGAAGGCAAGGATGGTGAAATCAGGATATCTCTTCACAAAATTGCAGATTTCGGATTGCAGGATGCGGATTTAAAATCCGAAATCCGAAATCCGAAATCCCTGGCTCAGTCTGCAAGGCGCCCGTCCGCCTCGGCGGAGATCGCACCAAAGCAGGCCGAAATTTATGAACTGGTAGTCAGTGATAATGGAGTTGGGCTTCCCGAATCCCTGGATATTAAAAAGGCTGAATCACTGGGCTTACGGATGATAACCAACTTAACTGAACGTTCGCTACATGGTAAGGTTAACATAAGCAAGAGTAATGGAACAGAATTCCATATTATTTTTAAAGAAAAAGAATACAGAGAAAGGATATAAGTTATGGCAAAGGCAAGGATAATGATTGTTGAAGATGAATGGACGGTTGCTGAGGAAATAAAGATGGTTTTACAGAGTTTTGAATATACTGTAACCTCTATGTCATCTTCAGGAAAGGAAGCAATTCAAAAAGCGGAAAAGGATAAGCCTGATTTAGTATTGATGGATATCGTGCTTGAAGGTGAAATGGATGGGATAGAGGCGGCTAATGAAATCCGATCACGTTTCAATACTCCCATAATTTTCCTCACGGCTTACACTGATGAAAAGATTCTGGACCGGGCAAGTATAACAGGACCTTTCGGATATATTGTCAAGCCTTTCGTAAATGAAGACTTGAAAATATCAATAGAAATTGCCATGTACAAGTATAGGATAGAAAAAGAGAGAAAGCGGTTAATTGAAGAACTTCAGGGTGCACTTCCTAAGATCACATCATTATCTGGCTTACTCCCTGTTTGTCCTTCCTGCAAAAGGGTACGTGACGCAGAAGGTAATTGGAAGTAAAACAATTTAAAATGTGAGAGTGAGGTTAGTGGTTTAAATAAACATCCTTTTGATAATACATGCATGCGGGAATAACTATTCGGATATATCAAGGAGACTTAGTTTGGAAGAAACTCGTACTGTCCGTGGAATCATTCCTTAGTTTCAGTATTTACACAATGACACTTCATTCTTAAATTTTTTAATTTCCTTTCTAAAATATTTTATCCTTATCTTACAAACCGTTTCCGTCCCTTTATTATCCTGAATATATACAAAAATAGAATGATGGCGCATCCTATACCCGTTGCCAGGTAAATTATAATACGAGCCAAGGCAATGTAAATATTAGAGTCAAAATTAATTACTGCTGCTATACCAATAGCGAAAAATGCTGTTGCAAGTATAATATACACTCGTTTTTTCATTCTCGTCCTCAGTCTATGTTTCGACTTTTTTCTTTTTTTTATTCTTGTTTCTTCTGACATTTTTATCTGACAAATCTTTTCAATTGTAACTGTATACTTTAAGATACGTTTAACTCTTAACTGTTTCCAAATTTACTTTATCTTCCTTATTAGTTGATTGATATTCATACCTGGCAATGAGAGCTTTTGCATACTCTACGTGTGACCACATAAGCGGTACGGCAAATTGTATAACGGCCTTCTTGCCTTCATTAACTTCGTCCCTTATCTTATCATAACTTTTCTTCATGAAGAATAGTTCTTCCACTATAAAGTCATAGGAGAGATTAGGGATCAGAATTTCAGGATGGAATTCTTTCCTTGCATCAAGCCCTACTTCCCATTCCAGACGGATAAACTCCTCAAACCTTCTTTTTGTACTCAAATGTTCAGGGATAAATCCTTCACAGGTTCTATATTTGTCAATTTGATCCAAAATGGTATCCCCTCTCTCAACCGCTCCTGTTTTATAATAATACTGAGCCAGCATGGAAGTATATTGAGCCCATGGCCCGTTTCCTGCATGAATGTGTGTTTCAATGTCTTCCGTAAAAGGAAGGTATCTTTGCAGCATGCCCAGTTCAGAATCCCAGAGGTTCTCAACCATGAAGTTTACAGAATTATTAATAATGTCAGGGTTTTCATCCAGAACACAGGAATCACAATGATCTTCCTTACACTGAAAATAAACCGGACTCATCAGGGTCACATCAGGCCTTAGATCAAAGGTACCATCCTTTGTTATCCGTCTGACAAATCTGTCGCTGAGAATGAAACGCCGGTGAACGGACTGGCAAAATCGGCACTTGAATGAAAGTTCTTCAGCAAAAAGGCCTTTCAGATTAAATTTATTAGTCAATTGCAGAATAAGATTGAAGAAGAGAATGTAAACATGATTTACCCAGATGCTGTATCCCTTCTCAATCGCTGATTCATGTATACCCGTTGTTGAAAAGAACAGGAATATTTCCTCCCGATAAAAATATTTAAGGGCATACCGGATTGCCTTTTTTATCCTCTTAAGATAGTCTTCCAACTCATCAGGTGTTTCCTGTCTGGAGTAACAAGTCAATAAATAGTTAGCAAGAATGATAGCACCATAAGCGGTATTATCTTCCTGAATATAAATGGCCTTGTTCTGCCCGTTCAATCCATAACGTTGTCCCCACTTCCCACTCTCATCCTGAACATAAGCAATGAATTTGGCCATTCCTTTCAAGATGTTAAAGGCTTCCCCATTGGAATCCAGGTCTTTCTCTACCATTTGCCTGAACAGCGTTGAGGCGCTAGCGCTATCTCTCGGGTAAACATACGGATAGCGGGATTCCAAGACAGTCGCCAATAAAACTGTTCCTTGCTCGGTCTGGATCGAACATTTCTTAATTACTTCTAAATGTTCGGATAGTTTTTCACAAAGTTTATCCTTGTCCATAATATAAATTGCTTCAAAATCAGGGGAAAGTCTCTACTATCACTTATTCTTCTGAGCTACAAGTGCCTGATAACACCATGTACATAGAATACGAGGAAGCGGTATTGGTAACGTAACTTTTTCTTCCCCCAACCCCCATTTGTAGGTTTCAGTAACTGGGATCTGCTCACGAACCTGATGGTCTCTACAAACGGCAATCCCACAGACAATGCATATCGCAATTGCATCGCTCTCTTTTCCTTCCTTGTCACAAATATAACACTTCAACGCTCTCCTCCTTCTTTAATAATTAACATTTATTATAGACAAGCAAAACGTCTTAATTATGTCAAATTAATCCGTTAAAATCAAGCACGGTATTATGCCTATGTCAGAAATGTAGAGAAGATGGATATGACTCACTTTACAATATTTACAAAATGAAAGGATTGGTGAGTGCCGTGATTATGATGTGACAATCACCGTGGTTGTGCAGAAGTACATATATTCCAGTTTATACCTGTTAAAACAGGGAGTAAATGTCAAAACGCTGAATAGTTTATAATTATGCCAGCTTCTTATGGTTAATGCATATCCTACAAACTTGCTTGTAGTTGTACCTGTTTCTTAAGAAAATACGCATCCCTGTATTATTTTTTCAGTTATCAGGATTCCAAATATATTATAAGCCAAGCATAATAATGCGTGTATCTTTCGTATGAAATTATTATTATAGGCAACAAAAAAGCGATTTGACAAATCACCACTGATAAAAGGGTGTTTAAACGGAGATTATTTTATTCGTATACTGTTATATGAAAGGAAAGCTGTCATGGACTGGAAAATACTCATAGCAACTTTTACATCTATCTTTCTTGCAGAACTTGGCGACAAAACACAGATTGCTGCAATCATAATGACGAGCAAGACAAATAAGCCTTTAACCGTATTTATAGGCTCTATGATTGCCTTTGCGACAATAACTTTAATCGGTGTGACATTTGGAGCAGCATTAACAAAGTTTATACCCATAGACTATATAAAATATCTATCTGCAATTGCATTCATAACCATAGGCATTCTAATCTTAACAGGAAAGTTATAGGGCACTTTACTTAATTCTGGAGATTTTACACTAACATACTGGCCTACACTTTGTCCTTTTTCAGTTCCTCCGTATCATGAAAAAAACGCCACTCTTTATTTATGATTAATCGTGCTCCCCGATGAAATGTCAGATATGACCATGCCCAGTTTAGAACAACAATGGTCCTGTTTTTAAACCCTGCTAAAAAATAGATATGGACCAAAAGCCAGGTTACCCATGCTGTAAAGCCCCCAAATTCCAAACTGCCACATTCAACAATTGCTTTACTTCTGCCAATAGTAGCCATCTGTCCTTTGTTCATATACTTAAATACATGACGAGTCTGTCCACCTAATTCTCTTATAATGTTTTTTGCCACAAATCTTCCCTGTTGCACAGCAACAGGGGCCAATCCTGGCAGTGGTTTGTCAGTTTGATGCGAAAAGTGTGCCTGGTCACCAACAACGAAAATATCAGGATACTTTCTTAAACTTAAATCCGGTTCTACGATTACACGCCCTTGAGAATCCCTGTCGACTCCTAACTTTTTACCTATACCAGACGCCTGGATGCCCGCCGCCCACAAAACAGTTGCTGACAGTATTTGTTCGTCTCCAACATAAACCCCCTCAGAATCAATTGAAGTAACCAATCTGGAAGTCCAAACCAGCACTCCAAGCTTCTCTAAATATCTAGTTGCAAGAACAGAAAGTTTGCTGGAAAATGAAGGCAGAATCCTGTTTCCACCTTCTAAAAGAATTATTCGAGTTAACGTGGGATCAATTCTTCTGAAATCTTTTGTCAAAGTATACCGGCTCATCTCTCCAATCGCACCAGCCAACTCAACGCCGGTAGGCCCGCCCCCCACAATTACGAATGTCAAGTATTTTATCTGTTGGTTAAAGCTCTCTTCCCGTTCAGCTTCTTCAAAAGCTGTTAAAACACGTCTACGTATTTCTGTTGCCTGTTCAATAGTTTTTAGCCCGGGAGCATATTTTTCCCAACCTTCATTACCGAAGTATGAATGGTGGGACCCACAAGCTAAAATCAAATAGTCATAGTCGTATTCATTATGATCAGTATTTATATAATGGCTCTCAGGTTTTATCTCCTTTACTTCATCTTGAATAACGTTGATTATTTTGTAACCGGACAATATATTTCGGATAGGAGCTGCAATTTCAGCCGGACTAAGAGCTGCCATCGCTACCTGGTAAAGTAATGGCTGAAATAAATGGTGATTTCTACGGTCAATTAACGTGACTTTACACCCTTTTGAGTTACCCAGGATTTTAGCTGCATTTAAACCCGCAAAGCCACCACCGACAACAATAATTCTTTTCATATTTCCTCAATTATATTATCAATTTCATTGTATTTGACAGAAGCAGATGAATAGTTTATTCTCAATGATGTTACCATATGTTAAGATTATCGTACATATACTAACCCGAACGAGACGGAATTACAATATTGAGGGATTAAGGAATCCCTAAATTCTTAAATATTTTGCATAATTGTTCAAAACATTTTTGTAAAGGTACTCTAATATATCTCATGTTGAAAAAAATAGAAACAAGTTCTTTGAATGTCGGAATGTATATTATACTTCCTGTTGCATGGAACGAACACCCATTCCTTAAAAACCAGTTTATTCTCAAGTCAAAGAAACAGATCAAGAAGATATTAGATTATGGTATTAAGGAAATAACGATAGATATCACAAAGGGAAAGTGTAATATCGAATTTCTAGAGACATTGAGCCATAGTGATAAGGATATGGCGCCGTCAGAGAAATGGAAATCTGAAAGTTTTGTATCCAAAGAATTAGAAGAAGCAATAAAAGATCAGAGTATTCCTCCACAAAAGAAGGCAAAAGCAGTATACGGCTATTCAATTGAAATTATGAACAAGGTCATTGACAACCCTTCGATTGAGAATATAAAGACAGGAAAAGAGCATATTGCTGCTGTTGTAGACGTTATTCTTTCAGATGATGAAACAAGTAATCAGCTTCTTAATATTACTTCACATGACTTTTACACCTATACCCATTCTGTAAATGTCGGTATACTGTCAATAATGTTGTCCAAGGCTTTGCTAAAATACTACAGTACAAAACTGATGCATGAGTTAGGCGCCGGTTTCTTTCTCCATGACCTGGGCAAAGTTAACGTGGACTCAAATATAATCAACAAACCGGGACGGCTGACAAAAGAAGAGATGTTTAAAATGCGAACACATCCGTTTCAGGGTTTTAAACTTTTAAAGGCGGCAGATCAATTAAGTGAAGAATGCAAAATTATTGTTATGCAGCACCATGAACGTGAGGATGGGACGGGTTATCCCAAAAGGCTAAAAGGGGATGAGATTCACTTATACGGACGAATAAGCTCTATTGCAGATATTTTTGATGCGCTAACTGCTGAGCGCTCATACAAGAAAAAACTGACCCCTTTTGAGGCGCTTTCTTTAATGAAAAAAGAAATGAGTAATCACTTCAATAAGGAAATATTCAATAATTTTGTTATGCTGTTTAAAACATAATATTCCATTGTTGACAGGCTTGCTGTAGTAAAACACAACCTCTCAATATGAACCTGCCTTTCCTATGTCATCCATTTCTTTAATTATTTTTACTAATGTTTTGAGAAATTAGCCGATAATTTAAGTAAAGCGCTCAAGGGCGGTGCGTTAATATAATCCGGCTTTTCTACATTTTATTACGTCTAAGTAAATATGATTGGAGATAAAGACATTTAATCAATTCAAGTTACTTATTATGTACAATCTATCACTGAAACGTATCAATCAGGTGAACACATGGAAGAAAAATGTATTGTAAATGAAAAAGGGAATATCTTCAATGAACCTGACAGTAATGTTACATATGCACCGGCAAATAATTATGATATCCGTGGTAAAGAGGTTTATCTGAATGAAAGGTCTAACAAAAAGGCAAATCATGTTAAAAAGGCTAAAGAACTATTAGAAAAAGACAAATATGACAATAGCAATATTTTAAATGTATACTCAGACGGCGTTAAGCTAAAAGGCGCAGTTTGTGAAATCACTGACCATAGCAACAATCTATCAGAAAAGGGCTTATCAGAAAAAAAGCAGCCAGGATCAGAAACAAAAAAGAAATTTTTATACACTGTTGATTTCTCAGAATACGATTCTTTTTCTAATAAAAGCGATACAACATATAATTGGGACACAATATCTGATATCAACGAACCAAAACCGGCAATGATCAACATGAAAAAGGCATATCTTGCAAAAGCCACGCTTAACTTTGCCAATCTTGAGAATGCCAACCTGGCGGAAGCCAACCTTCAGGAAGCTATCCTTAATAAAGCCAACCTGAAAAATGCTTTTCTTACCAAAACCATACTTCAGAAATCCAACCTTAGCTTCGCCAGTTTTGAGAATGCCCTCCTCTGGGAAACTAACCTGCAGGAGGCTTACCTTGAAGGTGCCTACTTTGAGAATGCCTATATATTGGAAGCAAACCTTGATGGAGCACAAATGTTATCACTTGAACAACTTTCTAAGGCAAAAACATTGCATAAAACCAGATTAAAACCTGAACTTATGGAACAGGTAATAAGATATTATCCACAGCTTTTGGAAGTGCCGAAAATGAATGATCTGGCCAACTGGTTAATTAAGTACTAAGTATAAAATGTGCATGCTTTATTTTGCAGCACCGACATCATGTGTCATCTCAATCAGCTTCTTTAAAGATGCCTTAGCTTTACCTGAATCTATTGATTCTGCTGCGATTTGCATTCCGTCCTTTAAATCTTCCGCACCACCTCCGGCAACAATTGCTGCAGATGCATTTATAAGAACAATATCACGCTTCGGGCCTTTTTTCCCCTCTAGCACTTCACTGATTGCTTTTGCACTTTCTTCAGGGGAATTTACAACGAAATCCATTATCTCCGCCTTCGGGATTCCAAAGCTGTCATGAGTGATAAAATAGCTCTTAATCTCCTCTTCTTTCAATTCGCATACTTTCGTCTTATCAGTTGTCGTAATTTCATCAAGACCATCATAGCCATAGACAACAAACGCATGTTCAGTCTTTAACTTCTTCAGCACCTTCGCCACAATGTCCGTCAACTTTGCATCATAAACGCCTATAACCTGCCTTGTTGCATTGGCAGGATTAGTCAACGGGCCTAAAATATTAAATATCGTCTTTATTCCTATCTCACGTCTTGGACCTACGGCGTGCTTCATAGAACTATGTAAAAGCGGTGCCATGAGAAAGCCGATATTTGCTTCTTTGATACAATTTTCAACAATCTCCGGTCCGGCCTCAACATTAACCCCTAATATTTTAAGTACGTCAGCGCTCCCGCAATGACTCGTAGAAGCCCTGTTGCCGTGCTTTGCAACTTTCAGTCCTGCACCGGCAACTACGAATGCGGCGCACGTCGATATATTAAATGTACATTTAGCATCCCCACCAGTACCACAGGTATCCACCACTATATTATTATCCACATTGATGTGAGTTGCCTTCTCCCTCATTACACTAACACATCCGGTAATCTCATCAACAGACTCTCCCTTCATCATTAACGCCGTAATAAAAGAACCAATCTGCACTTCTGTGGCCTTACCTTCCATTATTTCTTTCATTACAGCCTTACTTTCCTCTATCGAAAGATCACTGCCTTCTGCAATTTTCCCAATCATTTCTTTTATCATTAATCAGATTATGGCAAAAATATACCAAAGTGTCAAGAATTACGAGCAGGCGTTCCTCTCTTTCGAGAGGATTCCAGTATTGGAACCCTCTCGAAAGAGAGGAATATATTATCGCTATATTTACAAGAACGCATAAAGACATAGAATAATACATTATGCATGAAGCGCTCAGAATGACAACAAACTCAAAGGAAGCAAACAATAAGAAAACGACACCGGAACATGCTATTAAGGCTGCTTATAAAATAATGGAGTCTTGTGAGTTGTGTCCAAGGAAATGCAAGGTCAACCGTTTAAACAATGAAAAAGGATTCTGTGGTACAGGGGCAAAAGCTGTAGTTTCGTCGGCAGAGCCACATTTTGGAGAAGAATCGGTATTGGTAGGCAATAGAGGATCAGGACTTTCCTGAAATAGACATGCCCATAACCCATAAAGAATTCAACATAGTTTACGAATATGCTGGAAAACGAAGGTTAAGACTTGCAGTTTAAGGCTGAAAGCCTTTAGCTGTCAATCTAGTGGATTGAATCAAAACGATTAAATTTATCCTTACTTAATTTCACCAACCTTTTGCCCGGAAGGGTTCTTTACCTTTTCAGCTTTTGCCTTTGCTGCTTCTTGCAGCCTTTTCATCCTTTTTGAATCTTCACTTTGTAACAACACATCAAGCTCCTCGGTTAGCTTTTGCGGATCAGTTTCACCGCTATTAATCGTCTCGTCTGCCATACTTCTAATAGGAGTCAATCTAAATTTTGTTGTCGTGCCTTTTGAACCACATCCTGAAAGAACTAATGTTGTTAAAAACATAGCCATAAACAACATGATGAAATATTTAAATGATGTCACGGTATCCTCCTTTTATACTATTCCCAATAACGTTTTCAATTTTTTCCTTACTCGGACTATTAATCACACCTTTCTCAGTAATGATGGCTGTTATATTTGATGCAGGTGTAACATCAAAGGCAGGATTAAATACCTTTATGTCATCAGGAGCAATCTTATTACCCGAAATACTGGTAACTTCATCCGGACTCCTTTCCTCTATGGGGATTTCATCACCGGATGTTATGCTCAAATCAAATGTTGATGCAGGCGCTGCAACATAAAACGGAACATTGTGTTCTTTTGCAATTATAGAAAGACTGTACGTGCCTATCTTATTCGCAGCATCGCCATTTGCAGCAATCCTGTCCGCTCCTACAATTACATAATCAATCTTTCTCTGTTTCATGGTATGTGCGGCCATATTATCACATATCAACGTAACGTCAATACCCGCATTCTTAAGCTCCCACGCTGTGAGTCTTGAACCCTGAAGTAAGGGACGAGTTTCATCTGCATAAACACTGATATTTTTCCCCTTCTCTGCAGCCGCAAACATAACGGCCAAGGCAGTTCCGTAATCTCCCGTGGCAAGTCCACCTGCATTACAATGAGTTATCACACAACTACCGTCTTCTAAAAGTGATTCGCCATTTTCACCTATCTTGCGGCATATTGCTTTATCTTCTTCAAGGATGGTCTTTGCCTCATCGAGGAGTATGTTCTTAATCTCTGAAACCGGCCTCTGACTATTCTTTTGCGCAGTATCTTCCATACGTTTCAGACCCCAGGACAGGTTTACAGCTGTCGGTCTTGAAGAACCAAGGTATGAAGTCACCTTCTTCATCTCCTCAAAGAAAGAATCGAAATCCTCTGAATTGCAATTCTTTATGCCTACTACTGTACCCATTGCGCCGGCAATACCGATAGCAGGTGCCCCCCTGACCATTAATGTCTTTATTGCATGGTAAATGCTCTCTTTGTCATCGCAGTAAACATATTTCAATTCATTAGGTAAAAGAGTCTGGTCAATGAGTTTTATCTTTCCCTCTATTTCACCAATCCATTCTATTGTTGGTAACGGCACCAAAAACCTCCCTTTATAAATTACTAATTCTCACACAAAGAGCATAAAGATTAACTCTAATTGAATTCACCATTTATAATCCTTGTTATTACACCCTTCATCTTACATTTAACACTTTAGTAATAGTGGAATTGTGCTACCTTAATTTTTTCAATATTTTCTTAACGTTTCTATCTTTCTGCAGAACCTTATCGGCCAGTTTCTTCTTATACTCAAGAATCTTCTTTCTAAGACCTTTGTCTGAAGTACTTAAAATCTGAATTGCCAGAAGGGCCGCATTTTTTGCTCCTGCCTTCCCTATCCCTACTGCAGCAACCGGGACACCACCCGGCATCTGTATCGTAGAATAAAGGGAATCCAATCCGCCCAGGTCAGACGTTAACATAGGCACGCCAATAACTGGAAGAGGCGTCAACGCCGCTATTATACCGGCAAGATGTGCGGCTCCACCAGCGCCGCCAATAATAACCTTGTACCCCTTTTTCTCCGCACTTACAGCATATTTATGCGCACGGAGTGGAGACCGATGACAGGAGACTACGTCAACGTCATATTTCACTCCAAATTCTTCAAGGACGTCAAGTGTTTCCTGCATAGTAATCAAATCAGAATCACTACCCATTACAATCCCAATCTTTTTGTCCGGCATATTACCCCCTCAGGTAAACTATGTTATCAAGCTAACGTTATTATCATAAATAATAGGAATAAGTTCGGACATGAAGAAAGCCAGACTTTTAGCTGCGGTCCTTGTCTGTTTATTAAGGCGCCTTAAAAGCGGCAATTTTTGCGGATTTTTTAAAACCTCCAATGCAATGCTCGTAACCTTTACCTTCCCATCATCAGACATTATGCTGTCATAATCAAGATGTAGGTCATCATCTATATCATCTGAAATCGAACGTATTGCTGCAAACTTAACACCTTTTCTATGAGCAACTTCAGCAACTACTGCACTCTCCATTTCTACGGCTAAATAGGGATTTTGCTCCCCAATCCTTTTTTTTGTACTTGCACTGCTAATGACCTTGTCCACCGTCAATAGACTGCCAAAGTGGAACTTCAACTCCATACCTTTACTAAGCTGCCTGGCTAACTGAAAGACTTCTTTATTACAAACATAATCTGATTCCGGTTGCAATTCTTCACTGTCGAAGTCGTTTTGATTACTATGTCCAACACTTTCTGCCACGACCAGGTCGCCTACGTTAAGTCCGTGCCTTATCCCACCCGCAACGCCGGTAGAAATCAATAAGTCAACCTTTAAAGATTCTAATAAATAATTTGCCGCCTTAACAGCATTTTTTCTGCCCACCCCACCCTGGACCACCGCAAGAGGCAAGCCATTCAGATACCCCTGAAAAAACAACACTTCATCTATACCAAACTTTTTATGTACATTCATACCGGCTACTAAAGGACTTATTTCCTGTCGTATCGCGCACAAAACAGCTATCATCTTTTCCCCTTGACATTAAATATCAAATGCATAATACTTGAGCTATAGCCCAAAACAGTTCCGTAACTAATACTGTCACTATTATGCCCCTCCCGCCAGTCTAAACAGAGTCATTCTAGCGGGTACCGGTACGAACTGGAGATTATTTCGGACACTATACCACAATGCTTTGTGGCAAAATATTACCAAAGTAAGAAATTTATAACAACAAAATATTTAATTCAATTTGTTTTATAATTAGCATAATAGGACAATATAATGAGAAGTTCATTTAAACAAACTTACTCTCTCACCAAATATTTATTAAAAAAAAGAATTTCATCAGCCAAACGGTTTCCCCTTGTACTGATGCTGGAAATCACCCACAACTGCAACCTTACGTGCGAAGGGTGCGGTAGAATACTGGAATTCAAGGATACTATGGACCGGAAAATGAGTGTCAAGGAGTGCATGCAGGCGGCAGAGGAATGCGGAGCGCCTGTAGTCTCAGTTACGGGTGGAGAACCCTTCCTGCACCCTGAACTTGATAAAATCGTAAATGGCTTGATAACCAAGAAGCGGCACATTTACCTGTGCACAAACGGTATCACACTGGGCGATTCATTAAATAAATTTCAGCCCAGCCCATATCTAAATATAAACGTACACCTGGACGGAATGGCAGAAACTCATGACAGGATCGTTGGTGCAAAAGGAATATTCAAGAAGGCAACGGATTCTATTAAGAAGGCCAAGCAATTGGGCTTTACTATATGCACAAATACAACTATCTTCAAAGATACCGATCCAAAAGAGATAGAAGAATTATTTGCTTTTCTAACAAATATTGGCATTGATGGACTGCTTGTCTCACCGGGATTCAGTTTTGAAGACAATTCAAATGACGTATTCATTCAAAAAGAAGAATTTCACAGAAAATTCTGCTTTATCTATGAACTGTCAAAAAAATATAAGATCATGAACACCCCCCTGTATCTAAAATTCCTAATGGGAAAAAGAGACCTGGCATGCACACCATGGGGTAACCCGACTAGAAACTATCTTGGATGGAAAGGCCCCTGCTATCTAATCACAGACGCATATTATGAAACCTTTCGGGAATTGATGGACAACACAGATTGGGACAAATACGGCACAGACAAAGACCCTCGCTGTCAGAATTGCATGGTACACTGCGGTTTTGAACCCACAGTAGTTTTAGAAACAGGCAAAAACCTCAAAGACGTATACGAAATGGCAAAATGGAATTTCAGATGATTATCATCTCACCTGCCTAAAAAGCCAATTCTACAAACGTACAGTAAAATTTGTTTATCCGATAGACCCATAAGCAATAAAATATTTGACAACCTTAATACAATTGAGATAATAAAATATTGACAATCATTATTTTATTGGATCTTGTATCGACCATAAGGTCAACAAACATTAACACGAGGAGAGAAATGTTATGTCAAATAGAAGAGCATTCCTGAAATCATCATTAGCTGCAGCCGCCGGTATTGCTGTTGGTCAGATATCGCCTGTATCGGCTGATTCCGTTACGTTTCCCAAGGGTGTAGTCTATACAAAGCAAAACCCGGGTAAATGGTCAAAGAAGGTTGGCGGGCATCTTCCAAAAGTCAATGTTGAAGGTAATAAGGTAACAGTCACAACCACCCATGGTATGACTGACGAACACTACATTGTAAGACATACAATAGTCTCCAGGAATGGTGATGTCCTGGGCGAAAAGACATTTTCACCATCTGATGCAGAAGCAAAATCAGTGTTTGAATTGTCTGGTGCTCGTCCAATTAATGTATGGGATACTACAACACTGTATGCTACCAGCTTCTGTAACAAACATGACCTTTGGGTGACTGAGTTCGAAGCATAGAAATCTACAATAGCAACAGCATTACAGAAAATTTGCGAATAAGAATCCTCCGATACCCACCGGGACAGCAATACTACATTTTATTGCGGATAGTCTGATAATGTCCTTGTATCCTTTTATACGTTTTGTAAATTTATAGTCTACGGCCAAGAAAGGCTTTTTTACTATTTGTGAGAGAGCCATAAAACAGGCATCATATATTGTTACATTAAATTCAAATGCTATCTCTATTGCGTGCGTAATTACTAAACTATCAACTCTTTTTATATCGATACCCATATTGTAAACAGAATCCATTGAAACTTTTACATCTTTGATTGTAAAATTAGGGTTATACTTGAGGACATTAGCAAGTTCGTAAATTAAGAGATCAGGTGCAATCAATGTACAGTATCCGTCAAGCATATCTTGCCTCAGATGAAGAGCTGTTTCAGAATCGTCTTCATCTTTGCTGAACCACTTTACAACAACAGATGTATCAATAACAAATTCGTTCAATTTTTACGTTCTCTCCACTTTCTGACCTCAGATATACCGTTCCATATACCTGATTCCCCCCCTTAGCTTATTCTGTATTTTTATGGCTTGTTTTATCTTGTCCCCATTGATTTGTTCCGCCCTTAAAGTCTCGTATTCATCTATAATATTTTCCGCTGCTTCTCTTAAAATTTTGCTCCTGCTCTTTTTTGCCTCCTTTGCAATATTGTAAATTTTTATTATGGTATCTTCTGGTAAAATCGTATTTATCATCACCATTGTTATGCCTCAATAATACACATCATTTATAGTATTTGAAGCGCACTATCGATATATAACTGTGTTATGTATATGTCTAGTTTAATGTTTTTTCATCTAAATATTTTAAACAGCTTTTGATCTGCCCTTCATATATTTCTGGTAACGTTCTTCTCCAACACACTCACTTCCCACGGGACACGTTTCTATACAGCTCTCAGGTAAATCACGTTGTGTCACCTCTCCGCAACTCTCACAGGTAAATTCATTCTCGAAGCCGGCCACCGATACCGTACCCTTTTTGTTACAGTGCGGACATGTTACATCTAAAATTCCTACTCTCTTTATCTTCTCTGCACCCGGACATTGAAAGATAATGGGCTTTTTAAACTGCACCGTAGTAGGCTGAGAAAACTTTTTTATCTTTACAATGGTTTGGGTAGCTAAAATACGTAGTGGCATTCGCTTTTCTTTTCTTAAGAACTCCTGGACAGACTTCATTGCATCACGATTACCTTTTCCGATTCTGCCAATATCTTCAAGAACCTGCTTTACCTCTCTGGCATCTTCATTATAATTATGCAATTTTTGTAAAAGCGATTTAATGCTAGCAAGACCGCTCTCTCCACTCTCGTCACTCTCCCTGTCAGACTTGTTTTTTTCAGGTACGAATATCTTCTTCATCACAAGACCAACTTAACAAGCTCAATTAGAAATGTCAACAAAATCAATGATATAGCCAATCTTGCAATAAGAAGTACAATTAAATGCTCTTGACAATGTTAAATTCAATAAATATTATTGCATATAAGGTAATAGCACAAATCACTAACTAAAAAAGGAGAACACATGAAGATCATTAAACTCACTGCAATTTGCAGTTTGTCAATATTTATCATTATCAATGTTGTAATGTCTCAGTTTACTATTGCTGCTGATGAATCAAAGATAGGTTATGGTAGGGGCGGAAGGATGTCCGGCAGTTCTAAATCATCACGTTCAGAAGAACCTATCCAGCCGATCCCAATCGCCTTTGACTATGACA
>JBHHYW010000013.1:0-16395 GCA_046757745.1 Candidatus Scalindua sp. | reverse complement strand
CTTTGATGATATAAACATTCAACTATTTGATATTAATAATATTCAATATTTGAACGAAGTATTTACGAATAAAATTCCCATTGACCTGTTTCGTTTAAATTGGGAGAGGGACTGGTATGGCAAGTTTAATCAATTTAAGGAGATTGAACATCTGCCCAAAGTTCGTGTATACGATTTAGAACCCTTCATAGCCCGTTTAGCAAAGGCTATTTCTTCTATTGGAATATCAACATGGTCGTCATGCGAAGGTCATTGGGGCAAACCTGCCTATATAATTTTTGATAGGAAGTATCACCGCGTCTGGTTTCAAACTATATTGAATAAGTTTATTAAGGAGAAGCTGAATCTGGTATGTGATTGGCGCTGGCAGGGAAATCGCTGTACCATAAGCAATCTGGGCGAAGACCAACTGGAATTATACCTGGAACTTCAGGATGTGGCACGGTTAATTTATGATGATAGGTTTGTTTTAAGAAATATGAAGAAACAACTTTTCTCGCTTCTTACAAACAAACATAAAAACATGAATAAGAAGGAATTGCTTAGTGCCTTTGAGGGCTTTCTTGAAGAATCAGGTTGTAAAAAACAAATCTTGATTTGAATGAAAAATAAGATATGCTTTTATCGAAAGGAAATAAACTATGAGCTTAATTAGAAACAGATACATTTCAGCCATTTGCGAGAAGCTTAAACAGGATGATTTCAAATTAAAAGATGAAAAATTTGATCAATTTGACTCTATTGTAGCTTCAGGTCAGCAGTTTAAAATCTCCTGGTTTAAGACGACACAGGTAAACATTTTCGCGATTATGGGTGTTGTAGATAGAGTAACAAAGGAGTTCATTGAAGCGTACTCCAAGATCACACTGAGTTACTCAATAAAAAACAATGATGTCTTTCCAAAACAGATGCATTGTGTTACTGCGAGTTTTCCACTTCTGGTCTCCTCCTCAATAGACGATGATGCTCGACAATGGGTCAAAGTAAGACTTAGAAAACAACTCGGTTTCCTGGAAATACCAATTATCCTGGATTCCGGCAATAATACTTTATTGTATTGCGATGAAAGGTCCTCCCGGAGTTCGGGTTATTACAGGTTTTTAGATGGCCTTATTCAAAAGTATTTCAATTCTAAACAATTACAAAGGCAAAAGATTCAATGACAAAATTTACATATTATATATTAATAACAATTTTAATCATATATATCGTAAGTCCGTTGGATTTACATCCACTTATTTTTGACGACCTTATTGCTTCCGGGTTTTTGTACTATATATGGCAAAAGTTTAAAAAACAAAAGAGTCCCAGTAATTATTATTCAAGAAGCCGGCCACAAGCGAATATAAAGAATGAATCCGATGGCCAAATGGGCCTGAATGAGGCACACAGAGTGTTGCATGTCAACCCAGATGCCCCATGGGAAGAGGTGCAAAAAGCTTACAAGGAGAGAATGGCCAAGTCCCACCCGGACAAGGTTTCACACCTGAGTGAAGAACTTCAGAAAAAGGCCAAAGAGCTTACACTTGAAATAAACAAGGCCTTCAATATTATCAAAAGTTATAAAAAGGGTTGACTGCCGCATCCGGAGCAGAAAAAACCTACGAACGTCATCCACTACATACTTAATCTTATCCGAATTTCACATAACGCCTGAAATACTCAGATCTTTACATGTTGAACGTTTTCTACCATAAGCCTTGAAATCGCCTTTGCAAAGGCGGCAGAGTCTTTTGGTTTTGATCCTTCCAGTAAAAGTGCCTGGTCATAAAGGAGGTCTGTATAATCCTCCAGCACCTTACTCTTTCTGTCTTCTTCAAATATCTTGTTCATGGCTTCAAAAACTGGGTGTGATGGATTGATTTCCAGGATTCTTTTCCTTTCAGGTACATTCTGGCCCATAGATTTTAAGAGCTTCTCCATCTGCGGATCCATCTCTCCCTCATCACCAACAAGGCAGCAAGCAGAGTCTTTCAGTCTTCCCGAAAGCCTGACTTCTTTTACATCATCAAGGCGGTCATTTATCAGATCAAGGAGTTTTCTGTATTTTTTTCCTGCCTTCTCCTTATCCGCTTTTCCAGATTTATCCAGAGTAACATCACCCTTAATGGCAGACTTGAACTTTTTCCCCTTGTACTCAAAACTGCTCATGATAACATCATCAATATCTTCCAGCATAATCAGGACTTCATAATCCTTTTCCTTAAATGCTTCAAGGTATGGTGATTTCAATGTTTCATCCAGTGATGTGCCTGTAATATAGTATATATCTTCCTGACCTTCCTTCATGTTGTCAACGTATTCCGGAATGGTTCTGTATTTACCCTCTTCCGTTTTTGTGGAAGGAAAGATAAGGAGTTCTCCAATAGCCTCCCTTCTGGGGAAATCCATATGAACGCCTTCCTTCAAAACCCTGCCGAATTCGTTATAAAAACTAACGTATTTATCAAACTCTTTCTCCTTCATATCATTTAAAGTATCAAGTACTTTTTTTGTGATACTGTTTTTTATAACTTCAACCTGCCTGTTATTCTGCAGAATCTCCCTCGAAACATTTAATGGTAAATCTGATGAGTCCACTATCCCTTTTACAAACCGCAGGTATGGCGGTATTAACTCTTCGCAATGATCAATTATTTTTACCCTTTTGACGTAAAGCGTAGGGCCGATCTTGTACTCCTTATAGTAAATATCGGCAGGCCTCATTGTGGGGATGTAAAGAAGAGATGTAAACTCCGAAGCTCCCTCTGCCTTGTAGTGAACCACCTTTGCCGGTTCAGTAAAATCGTGAGAAACGTGTTTGTAAAATTCATTATACTCGGTTTCGGTTATGTCAGATTTATTCTTAAGCCAGATAGCCTTTCTTGAATTCAGAGTCTCTTCTTCCTTTACCTTAACCTTCTGAGTCTTATCCAGCTTACTTTCCTGCTCCCGTTCAATATCCATTACGACAGGATGCTCGATAAAATCAGAATACTTCTTGACGGTACTCTTTATCTCCCACTCATCGAGATATTTCTTTTCCTCTTCCTTGAGATGGAGGATTATGTCAGTACCTTTCTTCTCTTTTTCCACATCCTCCACAGTGAAGGAGCCGTCTGTGGCAGACTCCCACTTAACGCCTTTTTTATCGCTCGCCCCTGCCTTTCTTGAAACTACAGTAACCTTGTCTGCAACCATAAATGTTGAATAAAATCCGACTCCAAATTGACCAATCAGTTCGGGATTGTCTTTTACCTCCTTGCTCTGCAAAGCCGCAATAAATTCCTTTGTCCCTGAGTGGGCAATCGTTCCGAGTTCCTTAATCGCTTCATCTTTAGTCAAACCGATCCCATTATCACTGATTGTCAGTACACCGGCATCTTTGTCTGCTGTAATCTTAATCTTCCAATCCTTTTCACCTTCAAGGATTTCTTTGTTTGTTAAAGATTCGTAATGTGCCTTGTCAATGGCATCAGAGGCATTGGAGATAAGTTCTCTGAGAAAAATCTCTTTGTGGGAATAAAGCGAGTGTACCACTAAATCGAGGACTTGTTTGATTTCCGTCTTAAATTCCATTTTTTCTACTGTCATTATAATTCACCTTCCTGTACTTAAACTTAATTGTTTGCTGAAAATAAATAACGTAATTGCCCAATATCAAGCAGAATTAATGAATTCTTTCTTTCGGAAGGATTCCAGCGCAAATCTTTGGAATCCCTGCGAAAGCGGGGCTGGCACTCGCTTTAATATAGCACAATATTCCACTTGATATTGAGCAATTACTAAAAAAACTGACCCTTCATCATTTAAACAAAAAATGATCAAATGTCAATTAATACGAATAAATTTTAGAAACTAAACATAATAAACTCACACTAGGTAATTTCCCTTCTTTTAAAGAGAGTAACCGCCAACAACATAACAGCCATACAATATATTGTAGTATATAAAGTATTATATACTGTATATTGTACTATAGTGCCTTTTTGCCAGAATAATATCGGGTCGGCAACCGTTCCGCTTATAGACATCAAATTTAGATTTTGAAAGTTTGGAAATAATGCATAACATATTGGTGTCACAACACTTACAATGCCATATCCATGGCTGTAAAATGGTAAGATGTAACTGAAAGTATGGCAAAGAATAAAAACAAGCAAACAAATAATTAAATTTGCTGTCGTATTAAGATAAAGTGACAGAACAAAAGATATCGCAGCAAGGATTAAGACCTGTAACACGGAAAAATAAATTCCCAACAGACAAACATAATCTATCAGGCCGGAAACATCGGATAAACAGCTTGAAATCTTATTATATTTATTGATTATCAGTGCTATTTCCAGAACCAGGCCATGAGAAAGTATTAATACTGTAGCGGCCAGGATAATTCCCAGATATTTTCCCAGAATATAATGTATTCTTCCTATTGGCTTACATAGCACAGCCAGCACGGTTTGCCTCTCAAATTCATTTGCGATCAAGACAGAGGAAGAGAGACATCCTGTCAGGAGACCACTAATAGTTATAGTAGAAACCCCCATATCTCGTATCATCTTTGCCTCTTCCCCAAATGCAAAGAATGTAAAGGTTAGCGACATCAGCATTATCAAACAACCTGATAATAGTATTACATAATAGAACGGTTGTCTGATAATTTCCTTAAAACTGTTAATTACTAACGGAACAAGTATCTTCATAATAAAATATTAGACTTTTTTCATCGTTTCCTGGATATTTCTCTTGAATATTAAAACATAATCTGTTACGTAATACCTAATTAATTTTCAAAAAAACTATTAAAGCTTAAAATTTCTACATAATCAAATGGCAAACAAAGAAAAACTTGGACGAGGCTTAGAATCTCTGCTGGGAGAGGCGATTGGCATCGAATCCAGCGAAAAGATATTACGAATCAACATAACAGATATCCAACCAAATGAAGCTCAGCCACGCAAGAAATTTACAGAACCCCAAATGGAATCGTTGGTAAATTCTATACGAGAACATGGGGTTTTGCAGCCAATAATAGTTCGTCCCACAAGCAAAGGGTATAAAATAATAGCAGGGGAAAGACGCTGGAGAGCATCAAAACAATTAGGAATAAGGGAATTGCCTGCAATCGTAAAAAGGGCTGACAGCTTAAAGACCATAGAGCTTGCATTGGTAGAAAATATACAGAGAGAAGACCTGAACCCAATCGAAAAGGCCACTGCTTTTTCAGAATTAAAAGACAATTTCAGCCTAACACAAGAACAAATCGCAAAAAAGGTCGGCCAGGACAGGTCTACCGTAGCAAATACACTCCGTTTGCTGGATCTGCCGGAAGAAGTCCAGGATTTTGTTTCACGTGGAACAATCTCGATGGGCCACGCACGCTCCCTTTTATCCCTAAAAGACCCAAAGAAACAGATAAGCCTTGGCGAGAGGATATCAAATGAAGATCTCTCTGTTCGCGAAGTAGAACAAATCGTTTCTGGCGGTAAAACCTTTGCCGATCCTGCAAAATCACCTATGGGTATCAAGCTGGCCCCTAAATTAATCAAATCACCACAAATTCTGGATCTGGAAGACGGACTAAGAAGGGCTGTAGGAACAAAGGTCTCGATTATGGAGAGAAATGGAAAGGGGAAAATCACAATTGAGTTTTCTAATAGCGCTCAATTTGAAGGTATTGTCGCGAAACTAAATTCCCTGACCGGTCCACACTTCAAATAACCTGCAAAAAACAATCTTAACTTCACCTTGAAATACCCTGTATTTAGAAATAAGCAAAAATTGAGGTATTTTTAATTGTTCGTATCTTCTAACAGCCTTAGATAGCCTTCA
Organism: Candidatus Scalindua sp.; assembly: GCA_046757745.1. GTDB lineage: Bacteria > Planctomycetota > Brocadiia > Brocadiales > Scalinduaceae > Scalindua. The sequence goes on along the minus strand of JBHHYW010000013.1, from coordinate 10,584 downwards.
GCGCAACCCTTTGCCAGGCTCCTTACCCTCCCAATATATCTCGTACGCTGTGCGATGCCTATTGATTTTCTGGCATCCAACATATTAAATGTATGTGAACATTTTAATACATAATCGTATGCGGGAATAACGATCCCATCTTCTAATAGCTTCTTGCACTCTTTTTCATACATGTCGAATTGATCGAGAAGCATGGGAATATCCGCAACCTCAAAATTATACCTCGAAAATTGTACTTCATCTAACTTATGCACCTCTCCATAAGTACACCCATCCACCCATTCCAAATCGTATACGGATTCTTTCTCCTGGATAAACATAGCGATTCTTTCGAGGCCATAGGTCATCTCAAGTGAAATAACGTCCAGCTCAACGCCGCCAATCTGTTGAAAATATGTAAACTGGGTTATTTCCATACCGTCAAGCCATATTTCCCAGCCCAACCCTGTAGCGCCTAAGGTTGGTGATTCCCAATCGTCTTCTACAAAACGTACATCATGTTTAACCAAATCTACTCCAAGGGATCTCAAGCTGTTTAAATATAAAGACTTAGAGTCTTCTGGAGATGGCTTTATGATTACCTGAAACTGATAATAATGTTGCAATCTGTTAGGATTTTCACCATAACGCCCATCTGTCGGCCTCCTCGAAGGTTCAACATAAGCACATTTCCATGCCTTCCCTCCGAGAACCTTTAGAAAAGTCGCTGGATTAAAGGTACCGGCGCCAATTTCAATATCATACGGCTGCATTATTACGCATCTTTTATCTGCCCAATATTTTTGAAGATTAAGTATTATTTCCTGGAATGTCATTTTTTCGATACAAATATTCTGACCCGGATCGTATAGAAATTATAATATTGAGGAATTGAGGAATTCCTGAATTCCTCAATTCTTTAATTTGTTTACACATTTGGTTTCTTCTTAAAAGTTTTTATCTGAGTGTATCTGCGAAAATCTGCATCCTATTCAATTTAACTTTGCGGTTTTACATCCTTGCCGCAGTCAGAGACTTTTCCCCTTGCTACCTCAAGAACATGCGGAATTGCTTCCAGTACAACCCCTAAACATTCTGAAACTCCTTTAGGGCTTCCAGGAAGGTTAATAATCAGCGTATCCTTATACATCCCTGACACAGCTCGAGATCCTATAGATCTTGTAGTAACCTTAAAACTTTCCGCTCTCATAGCTTCCGAGAAACCGGGCAATTCCCTCTCTATCACGTCTCTGCTTGCTTCAGGTGTAACATCCCTGGGGCTGACTCCCGTGCCCCCTGTGGTCAAAATCAAATTCGCCCTATCTGCAAAACTCCTAATAGTTTGGGAGATAATTTCCCGCTCATCAGGCACTATCTCATATGCAACAACTTCAGCATTAATGTGACCCAGCTTTTCCTTGATCACCTCGCCACTTTTGTCTTCTCTTTCGCCCCTCGAGCCTTTGTCGCTAATTGTTAGAACTGCTGCTTTTATCATTTAAAAACTCAATCTTATCGTTCGTTTTTATCTCGCCGCCCATTATAACTTCGGCAAATATGCCTTCCCTGGGCATTATGCAATCACCCACCTGATAATGGATATTGCATCTATCCTGACACTCCTTACCAATCTGAGTGATCCTTACCAAAGCATTTTTCCCTAATCTCAACTTGTTGCCAACCTTGATGTTAGCAAAATCAATGCCCTCTGTCAGCAGCTTTTCTCCAAAGCCGCCATCGTTAAGCTTTGCCCCTTTATTTTCCATAACTAATCTAGCTTCTTTTGAAAGCAGACTAATCTGGCGGTGCCAGGAACCGGCATGGGCATCACTCTCTAAGCCATAGTTCTCTATTAACTTACACCGCTTTATATCTTTCTTTTGAACACCTTTTTTCTTGCTTATGCAAATTGCAACAATTTTTCCCATGGCTAAACTGTACTTAAAACCTAAAAAAACACTTGCTACCTGAAAATTCTAACAATTTATGTAAAAGTGTCAAGCGATATAATATTTAAGGTAACGTCATCTGGCAACAACCTGACAATAAATATTTAAAATCTCATTTTTACAAGCTATAGTACTATATATAGCATATGCAATTTAGCAACACACAACATATAGTGTATTTTTTACCATTACCCTGTAAAACCTTCTTTTCCCCATTTACATGAGGACAAGTTTTAGAAAGTTTTATATCGTGTCAGGAAAAGTTAAAAGTGTCTAAAGTTTGAAGTGAGCTAAAGTTGTGGGGGAAAAACAAATCTTCTAACTTTAGGCACCTTAGTTCACTTTAGTCACTTCAAACTTGGTTGCGGCTATGCCGCACTATAGTATATTCATATGTCTTTTGATCTATTTAATAAAAAGAACAAGTCTTTTATACACAATAAAGCATTGCCGTAGTGTATTTTTATTGGATTCTTTCAGGCTTACTCTTTATAGTAATTTATCATTTGAAGAAAGCGAGTTTGTGAGCTTATACTAATACTACATATTAATTCAGTTCCGAAAATTTGCTACTAAAATTTTATTGGTTTCTTCAGGTTTTAATTCATAGAAATAAATCCGGAAGAAACATTGGAGTAAAAAGATGCAAACAAAACGTCCCGATTGGCTCAGGGTTAAACTGCCGGGAGGCGAAGAGTACCATAGAATGAAAAACCTATTAGCCAACCTGCACACGGTATGTGAAGAGGCCGTCTGTCCAAACATTGGAGAATGCTTCGGGCAGGGCACTGCGACATTTTTAATACTCGGAGATGTCTGCACACGGAGATGTAATTTTTGTGCAGTTGTTAAAGGGGTTCCATCCGCATTGGAGGAGGAAGAACCCGAAAGGATTGCATGTGCAGTTGAGCAAATTGGTTTAAGGCATGTCGTTATTACGTCCGTCACCAGGGATGATCTCCCAGACGGCGGTGCAGGCCATTACGCAAAGACAATAAAGGCCATTCGCACTCAAAATCCTACATGCACAATAGAGGTATTGATACCTGATTTCAAAGGTTCAGAGAAAGCCCTTGAAATTGTCCTGAATGAAAGCCCACACATACTCAACCACAATCTTGAGACAGTACCGAGACTGTATCCGAACGTAAGACCGGGTGCCGACTACGAACGTTCGCTTAGTTTATTAGAGGAAGCAAAGAAGCTCGATCCTGAACTAACGACCAAGTCCGGCCTCATTCTCGGTATGGGTGAAGAATTCCATGAGATAATTGATGTGATGAAAGATCTGAGAGACGTTGGATATGACATACTTACTATCGGGCAGTACCTGAGTCCGGGTAAAGAGTTTCTTCCAATAAAAAGGTACTACCATCCCGACGAGTTTAAACGACTAAGGAATGAGGGTGAAAAGATGGGCTTCAGGCATGTAGAATCAGGCCCCCTTGTCAGAAGTTCATATCATGCTGCAACACAATTCAAATTTGTTTGATTAAATCAACTACCATGGAATTTCTTTAAGGGTGTTTGGGCGTAGATAATAATCACTGTTAAAACGTACATTAAATAATCATATAATATCCTTATAAAATGATTTACTTTTATAATGATATATATTATAATAAATTCGGTATATAGGTATTTATAAGGAACCAATTATAGAGGGCTTTTACTATGATAAAAGCAAAGACTAAAAAAAGTCGAATTACAGGCTACCTGAGAGTAAGTACGGACAAGCAGGACTTAGCCAAGCAGGAATTCACAGTACTTAAACTGGCCAATGAAAAAGGTTGGAAGTGGGTAGACTTTGTGGAGGAAACGGTATCTGGTACAGTTTCTTATAAGGACAGGAAACTAGGCTTACTATTAAACGAACTTAAAAAAGGTGATGTTTTAATCGTATCCGAACTTAGCCGTTTAGGTAGAAGCATTCTGGAAATTTTAGAGATACTAAAAGACTCTTCCGAAAGGGGAGTAAAGATATTTGGCTGTAAAGAAAACCGAGAGATTAACAGCAACAATATAGAGTCTAAAGTACTGTCTACAATGTTGGCTTTAGTATCGGAGATAGAAAGAGACCTGATTTCTAAAAGAACTAAGGAGGCATTAGCCTTAAAGAAGTCAAAGGGTTTTAAACTAGGCAGACCTAAGGGTACACTGGGCAAGTCAAAACTGGATGACAAACTAGAAGAAATAAGAGGCTTTAGAGATAAAGGATTAAACGTTACCGCACTGGCTAAAATATATGGGGTTTCGTGGACTTGTATGAGGAACTTCTTAAACACGAAGTTATAAATATGAAAACAATAAAAACACACGATAGAGATTTCTTCTATAAATACGCTAATTACGACACTGCCATAAATATACTTGATAACTTGGAAGTTCGTTGGAGTTCTCCAAAGTTGTTTAATGACCCTTTTGATACTCAGGTTGGTATACATCTTGATTTTACCTCTGAAGAATTAATACGCTCGACACGAGAAGAAATAGGAAAAATGATTTTTGCTAAAGAGGAGCCGTCACTTGCAAATGATAATCCCTACTCCTCTCTTATCAAACAACTACGCAAAGAACGGCACAAATTAAATCCTGCTAAATTCACCTCAAAAATTATTCCAGAAATAATCGAAGATAGGAATCACTTTAAGAAACTACTCCATGATGAAAACTTGGCTTTTATTCAAGAAGTTAAGCGTATGAGAGTTTTCTGTGTATCTGAAATACATGACGACTTGCTTATGTGGGCACACTATGCAGGACAACATACGGGTGTAGTTCTAAAATTAAAATGTATACCAGAACTTGACACTGCTTTGTGCGCTGCGAGGGAGGTCAAGTATCGTTCCAAAATACCTGTGCTAGCAACCAAAGAAGAATACATAAAAAAATATACAGGGCAGATAAAGGATATTGATTATGGGGATGTATTCGAGAAATTGGCTGTTACGAAAAGTGAGCATTGGATTTACGAAGAGGAATGGCGATGTATTACTTTCAGGCCAATAAATGAAAAATTATATGACGTATATACACTATATCCAGAAGAAATTGATACAATCTATTTAGGGTGCAGAATGGAGAAAGAAAATCGTGATAACATTTTAAAATTATTAACAGGGAAACTTAAACACGTGAAGGTTTCTATGGCTAGCAGAAGTAGAACACAATTTAGTTTAGACTTTGATGATATTACAAAATTAGAACGGTAAACTGGCGAATATGATAAGGAGTAATTAATGGATTTAAACAAGGCACAGAAAAAAATACGCAACGCATATATTACAGGAATCGTCATTAGTGCATTACTTGTGGCTACAACTTTACGTTCTTATGTGATTGGAGCACCTCTAGTAGACGTATTTGCGCCTTATATAGCTATTGTTGGCACATCTGCATTAACCTACGGCATATACAAGCGCAGCTGTGTTTGTACTGTCATTCAGTTTATTGGATACTTAGCGTTTTTTATGGTGATACTAATTACCTTGCGCATGGAGGGCACCAACGACAATCTTAATTCTTTTATTGTAACAATAGGTGTGATTCAGCTGATAGTATCCCTTGTTAGTCTCTATTTTGTATTTGAGGGAATCAGAGGTACTTTTACTCATCATAAACTTACTAAAAACTAATTACTAGTAGGCTAACAAATGCTCGTATTAACAAGACGGCAAGGTGAGAGTTTAAGAATCGGGAACGACAATAAAATCACCGTTTGTATAATATACAAAACTCAAATCACAAATTTCAAATAATTATCAATTTACAATGCTAAAGCAATGCTTAAAGTCCAACAAACTTCGACACCTTAATACCATCCTCATCTATAGTAAATGTTACTGCGCCGTCCTCATGTGTCTTAAATAAATTAACTCCATGCTTCTGATAAATCTCAATTGTTGACACTAAAACAACATTTGCAGTCACGCTTATTAATGAAAAACAATAATCTATTTGATAATTCTAAAATATTTATTAAAATGAGGACATGACAATAAGAGAAATGGCAATAGATACCATTAAAAACCTGCCAGATGATGCTACCTGGGAAGATGTAAAAGAGAGAATAGAATTTGTTACAGGGATTCGCAAAGCTCTAAATGAGCTTGACGAAGGTAAAGGCATACCGCATAGCCAAGTCGAAAAAGAATCTTCTTCATGGATTACAGAATAGAATGGTCTCCTACTGCCAGGTTGGATTTTAGAGATTTAATTCTCTTCATATCTGAAGAAAATTCTTCAGCAGCAAACCATTTTCGAAATAAAATTTTAAATCATGTCATACAAGTTGCAAAGTTTCCCAAGTCAGGCAGAGTAGTACCCGAGTTTCAGGATGAAAATATTCGCGAAATTATCCAAAAGCCTTATCGAATCGTTTACCGGATTAAAAAAGAAAAAATGATTCTTGAAGTCGTAAGAATATGGCATTCCGCTAGAGGTATCCCAGAAATATAAATTTCTAAAGGCCCTCATTTCGTCAAGCAAGACCTTTACCCATTATCAAGAAACTTCGACACTTTAATACCATCCTCATCTATAGTAAATGTTACTGCGCCGTCCTCATGTGTTTTAAATAAATTAACTCCATGCTTTTGGTAATTCTCAATTGTAGATGGTGAAATATCTTTGGCAGACCCGCTTATAATTGCATACTTTGGCCTTGTCCGTTTAACCAAATCTTCTGTCTTTTCACAAAAACCTCCGTGATGCGGAACCTGGATCACGTCTGCATCAAGGCTATCCTTTCCCGACAAAAGCGTTTCTATTCCCATTTCACCTATATCAGCACACAATAATATCCTGTAGCCCTTATAGTTAATGAGCAATACACTGGATGAATCGTTTATGGATAAATTTTCTATCGGGAAACCATTAAATCTTAACGTGTCCCTATCAGGTGGATTAAGTACCATAATTTTTGCCGTGTCATAACCTTTAATTTCCAATCCATCTGCCACTATGCCTGTCTTCGCTTTTTCTTTTTTAAAAAGTTTCAGTAGCTCAACTCTATTTCCGGATTGTAAGAAAAATTTATTCACAAAGACATTGTCAACCCTGAACCTTTTAACAATGGAGGGTATGCCATTACAGTGATCATCGTGCTCATGAGATATAACTACTGTATCTATCTTCTTTATTCCTTTCTGTTGTAGAAATGGAACAACGATAAATTTTCCAACATCATAATTACTCTTTGTACCTGTATCAAAAAGCATGTTTTTGCCGCCGGGAAACTGTATAAAGAAAGAGGCTCCATGCCTCACATCAAAACATGTAAGTTTAAGACAATCCTGACTACGTCCAAACAGACCTGAAAACAGAAAAAGATTTGAAACAATCAGGGTTGCAATTATTATATAAACCATCTTGATCTTCAGCCTTTCCCTTAGTATGAAGAATATGACTATCAAATAATAAAATATTATCCAGATCCATGATGGTGTTGATGTATAAAAGAATGTCTTAAGGTATGTCGAAAAAAGCAGAATCAGGCTTTCCAGCATAATCTCAGAATATGAAACTAACCACGAAAACGGTGTAACCAGCATAGGAAACAGAAGCCCTAATATTAATACTATAAAACCTCCAACCAGTATAAGCCAGACCAACGGAAATATTATAATATTCAAAAAGACAGTCAGAGGGGTTACGATATGAAAATAGTACGCTATGAGTGGCATCACACCGATCCAGGCGCCCAGGGATACACAAAATGTCTTTCTGCAGTATACTTTAAATAGAAACAATGGCTCGTTCCTTTCTTCTTTCGCCTGCAGCTTCTCTACCAGAAGGGTTGATTTCCAGAAGAAATTTTCAAGTCTGTTTGAACAGTATATAATCCCAAGCACTGCAAGAACCGAAAGCTGAAAACCGACGTTGAACAGATCGGAAGGGTTCATCAAGAGGATGATAAACAGTGCTGCTGCGATGCTGTTTGTGAGGTCCCAACGTCTGTTAACTATAAAGGCACCATAATAGACAGCTACCATTATGCTCGCCCGAATAATTGGAGACTTCATTCCCGTAATGGCGGCATATAAGAACACCACCAGTATGATAATTATTGCCAGGTATCTTATGTTAAACCTGAAAAACCTTAAAAAATAATGTAAAGATATGACAAGAATACCAACATGCAAACCACTGATCGCCAGGAAATGGATGGTTCCCGTCTGCAAAAAACCATCCATCAAATTCACCGGTACTTTCTCGCGGTCGCCGAGCAAGATGCTATTGACGAGAGGAATACTCCCTTCCTGTACATGTCTTTCAATAACTGCATTTAATTGTTTCTTCAGGCTATAGACAAATGTAAAAAAACAGTTTCCGTTGCCTTCGGATAAGACCTTTATATTATTAGTACTTAAGACACTTGCGACGGCATCAATACGCGGCTTTTGCTTTTTAAGGTAATTTTTATAGTCAAACTGTTCCGGATTGCGGGATGCTGAAGGTATAGAGATTTTGCAGATGAGTTCAACCCTGTCCCCGTAATTTAAATTATCTAAAAGATAAGGCCACTTACCTGGCAATGTTTTTTCTTCCTGCTTTGTTGGATAAACATTTACTTTGATTACCCCCGAAATATCTCTCCATTCTTGTAACTTTGTCTCATGCGCAAAACCTTTTAAATACACTGTCCTGGCAGTTGTGTGTCGAGTTGTTTCGGCCTGCGAGGTACGTTCTACGGTCTCTACCCGCAGTAAAAAGTTCGACATTTTCTTGCGATGCTTTACTACTGAAGACAATGGAAGGCCCTGCACAAATTTATCAATAGGTTGCGAGATAATTACACCCCGCAGGTGTATAAGAATTTTTTCAGCATTTATAAAATTTGATATGTTATTGCCTGCATAAGAGTTAAATCTAAAATGATGATATAAAATACCTGTCAGAAATATTAAAATAAGAAGTGTTAGAACGCCGCTCTTAACCAGACCTGCAGCATTTTGGCATGAGTAAAATATAAATAAAAATGTACATACGATTATTGTTAAAAAGATGGTTGGTAAAATAATAAAAGAGGGAATTCCGATTAAATAATTTGTAGATATGCCGATTGCGAAAAAGGTTGTGATACCAACAAGAGGACGATGTGTCATTTTATACTAAAATAGACGAAATAGACAAAAATTGTGTAATTTCTTATTAAAAGGTCTATAAGCCGCCAATTTCTTGCTTTTTTTGACTGGAAATTGTCACCTTTATAGACTGTTTTACCACACCTTCGGTGTGTTAAAGAAAAAATGATTAATAACATTGTAGGTAAGAAATGTTGGGCAGGTTACCCACCGATAATTTCAGGTAACTTTGAAATTCCTATGTATTTAACTATCCTTTTATACAATAAGGGAAAGTTTGAAAACCGCCTGTCTGCGTGAGGTACGCACAGGCAGATAGGTTTTCATTTTACAACCTGGCCCGGCCAGAACATATTTAGATACCTATCCCCATTTTTGGTCATGACTCGGCCAGGTTGGGCTGCTTTAGAAAAGAATCACTTGTAATATAAATTACAAATAGTATAATGCCAAGGACTTAAAGGGTATGATATTACGAGAGGCTTCAGGAGTAAATACCTACGGATTTACATCGAGGAGGCAAATGGATTATCTGTAGGGGTTAATGAGAAAAATAATCCCGAAAGCTTCTTTAAATGAAAATATTACCATAACATAACGATACATTCAAACAAGTAATTGTTCTATTTTATCTATTAAATTTTCAGGAAAGGTTTTTATGGCAAACGGATTTGAAGGGAAGAAGAAGCACCGTCTTAACAGGAAAAAATACATCTTGAAAAGACGGGCAAGAAGAAAGAAAAAATAAAGCTACAAAGTAGGAGAGTCGGCAATGTGCCCTTACTTTTTTAGTGGTAAAAAAGCTGCAGGCAGTAGGTTTTATTTTACAACTTAACTGGTTCTTATTTAGAAAGATAGGATGAGTTCTGCTGTTAGTGAGAAAACAATAACACGGGTTCCATTAGTTGATTTAAAGCGTCAATATCATAGCATAAAGGAAGAGGTAGACTCCGCAATACAGGATGTCCTAGAAAGCCAGGCGTTTATTTTAGGCCCCCAGGTTAAAGAGTTTGAAGGCATTTTTGCCTCATACTGTAACACGAGACATGCGATTGGCGTCTCTTCGGGAACCGACGCATTGCTTCTGGCGCTCAAATCATTAGGAATTGGAGACGGTGATGAAGTTATTACATCACCCTTTACATTTTTTGCCACGGTAGGGTCTATTTGTAATACTGGTGCAAAACCTGTTTTTGTGGATATTGGACCGGAATCATTCAATATAAGGCCGGATCTGATAGAAAAATGTATAAGCAAAAAAACAAAAGCCATTATTCCCGTTCATATATACGGACAATGTGCCGATATGGATCCGATACTGGAAATAGCCAAGAAACATGATATCAGGGTAATAGAAGATTCAGCACAATCCATCGGAGCTGAATACAAAGATAAAAAATCAGGTTCGATTGGTGATTTGGGATGTTTTTCGTTTTTCCCAAGTAAGAATCTTGGCGGCATGGGGGATGGCGGGATGATTACTTGCAACAGTGATGAACTGGAAGAGTTGATTTACATGTTGAGGATTCATGGTGGCAAACCAAAGAATTATTATTCCATCATAGGCATCA